>CAWUNN010000223.1:0-4251 GCA_963923185.1 uncultured Limnohabitans sp.
ATCGCCTCTCATGGCCTGAGTGTGGAGTGTGCAGTCAATTCAGGGCCGTTTTGACCACCCGTCCAGAAGACTCCACAATGTTCAACAACCAATTGACCCAAACTGGCCCTACATCGATCCAGTTTTGCATGGACACATACAGACCCAACAAAGGGCATTCGCATTGGCCAGGGCCATCAATGGCCAAGACAGCCATGCCACGCATCAGCCAAGGGTCATTGGCCAAGGACACCGAAGCCTCTTTGAAACTGTCCATGCCAGGCACGGAGATGACCGTGGGAATGCGTCCGCCTTGATACCCGGGCGGCAAATGAAACCAAGCAGGCACATGAGTCCCTTTGAAAGGGATGGAGACCTGCTCAATGTGGTGATCGGCCACCTTGGCATAAAGCCCATGGCACTCGCGCTTTTTGGCGTTGAGCCGGGCATGCATGTCGCCCGAGTTGTCGTAGGGCCATTCGGCCGCCCCATAGTGAATGGCCGCCATGTACCAATTGTCGCGCGCTGTGATCAGGCTGCCCTCGGCCTCGGCGGCCAAGCCGGCCCCCGATGCAGCCCATGCGGCCGATCTCACAAAAAGTCTCATGCGGTTTTTAATCCGACCTTGGCTGGGGTAATTCCCAGGGCCGATCGTTGCCCCGTTGTGGTCTCATGCCAGCCATTCGATCGCAACACCTTTGACCTTTGCCATGAAATCCATTTCTGTTCATTTGCGTCCTTTGACTCTTGCTCTTTCGCTGGCCATGCCCTTTGGGGCTGACGCTCAAAGTGCACCCGAGGCAGCAGGCAAAGCCCTGGTGGACTCGGTGTGCAATACCTGTCACCAGTTGTCGCAACGTGTGGGCGTTGGTTACACACCCCAAGGTTGGGACACGGTGCTGCGCATGATGACCAACCACGGATTGAACTTGACATCCGATCAGGTGGCATTGGCGAAGGGCTACCTGGTGCAGGCTTACCCAGAAAAACCCAAAGTTCCTGCCGTTTTGGTCCCCGGTCCACACCAAGTCACCATGCAGGCTTGGCAGGTGCCCACGCCCGGTTCACGCCCACATGATCCCTTGGGTGCTCAAGACGGGTCACTGTGGTACACCGGCCAAATGGCCGGTTTGCTGGGCCGCATTGACCCGAAAACGGGGCAAATCAAAGAGTTCGCTCTGAAGACCCCGCACTCGGGGCCCCACGGCTTGGCTGAAGATCGCCACGGCCAGATTTGGTACACCGGCAACACGGCCAACTTGATTGGCATGGTCAACCCCCAAACCGGTCAAAACACCGAATACCCGGTTCCCGACCCCAGTGTCAAAGACCCCCACACCATCTTGGTCGACCGTCAAGGCATGGTGTGGTTCACCGCGCAAAATGGCAATCGCATTGGTCGACTCGATCCTGTCAGCGGCCAATTCAAATTGATCACGCCACCCACGGCCAACTCAAGACCTTACGGCATTTGGGAAGACTCGAAAGGGGTCATCTATTACGTGGCCTTTGGCACCCACAAAATTGGACGGGTCGATCCTCAGACATTGAACATCCAAGAGTACACCTTGCCCAACACCGCCAGTCGACCACGCCGCTTGGTCATCACGCCCGACGACACCATTTGGTACGCCGATTTCACCCGGGGCGTGATCGGACATTTGGACCCCAAGACGGGTCAAGTCAACGAGTTGCCCTCACCCAGCGGTGCGGCATCGCAGCCCTACGGCATGTCGGTGATCGATGGCATCATTTGGTACAGCGAGTCGGGGACCCGACCAGGCACCGTGGTGCGACTCGATCCCAAGACCCAATCCATGCAAAGTTGGGCCATCCCAGGTGGTGGCGACATCGTGCGCAACACCTCTCATACCCCTGAAGGTCACTTTGTGCTGGCCAACAGCCTGACCAACGAAGTGACGCTGGTCAAAATCCAGCGTTGAGATGCAAGAAGCCCAAATCCTGATCAGCGGCATCGCTCAGGGCTGCATTTACGGCCTGATTGCTTTGGGCTTTGTGTTGATTTACAAGGCCACCGAGACCGTCAGCTTTGTCCAAGGCGATCTCATGATGGTGGGAGCTTTTTGTGGCTTAGGGGCACTGGACTGGTTGGGCTGGCCCTATTGGATGGCTGTACCGGCTGCGCTGCTGGCCATGGCGGGCATGGGGTGGTTGCTGGAACGCATGGTCATCCGCCCCATCTTGGGCCAACCTGTTTTTTCTGTGGTCATGCTCACCTTTGGCATTGGCTACGTGGTGCGCGGCTTGATCACCATGATTCCTGACGTGGGCACCGACACCCTGTCTTTCGCCGCCCCTTACAAAGACGTCGTTTTTCAATGGGGTGGCCTGGTGTTGGGCGCCACTCAAGCTGTGATTGTCTTGGCCACCGGCTTGGTGTGTCTGGTGCTGTACCTGATCTTCAACCGCTCGCAAGTGGGCATTGCCATGCAAGCGGCGTCGCAAAACCAATTGGCTGCCTATTACATGGGCATCCCCGTCAAACGCCTCAATGGCTGGGTCTGGGCAATGGCTGCAGGCGTGGCCACCCTGGCAGGCATGCTGCTGGCCCCCATCACCTTTGTCCATGCCAACATGGGCTTGATCGGACTCAAAGCATTTCCGGCCGCTGTGGTGGGCGGCTTCACCAGCCTGCCCGGCGCCATACTGGGCGGCGTCATCATTGGCGTGGTTGAGGCCTTGGCAGGCTTTTACCTGCCCGAGGGCTTCAAGGACGTGGCCGCCTACATCGTCGTCTTGCTCATGTTGGCACTCAAGCCCAACGGACTGCTGGGCGAAAACCTGCGCAAAAAGGTCTGAACCATGCGCTTCATATTCAAAACCCAATACGAGCAAGACATTCGCTTGCTCCGGCATGGCGGTCAAGGCTTTTGGTATGGCCTGCTGATGCTGTTTTTGCTGGGCGCACCCTGGCTGTTGGACGAGTACTGGTTGGCTCAGCTGACTTTTGTGCTGATTTACAGTGTCGTGGGGCTGGGCTTGATGATGCTGGCAGGTTTCACGGGTTTGTTCTCCATCGGCCATGCCGCCTTCATGGGCGTGGGCGCCTACACCGAGGCGGTGCTGCTGGCCCAAGGCTGGCCTTTCCCTTTGACTTTGGCCTGTGCTTGCATCCTGTCGGCCAGCGTCGGTGCCGTCGTGGGCTTGCCCGCTTTGCGCGTCAAGGGCATTTACCTGGGCATCGCGACTTTGTCTTTTGGCTTCATCGTTGAAGAGGTTTTGGCACGCTGGGAAAGCATCACTGGTGGCAACTCTGGATTGCATGTCGAGTCCATGCAGTGGCTGGGTTGGAGCGCAGACACCGCCGAGTCTTTTTATGCCGTGTGCTTGGTGATCACTTTGTGCGCCAGTCTGGCGGTCATCAATTTGTTGCGCTCACCCACTGGTCGCGCCTTTGTGGCGATCCGAGATTCTGAAATCTCAGCCCAAAGCATGGGCATCCACCTGGCACGTTACAAAACACTCAGCTTCATGATTTCTGCGGCTCTGGCAGGCTTAGGTGGCGCGTTGTATGCCCATCAACTGCAGTTCATCAGCCCAGACCAATTCAGCATCTTGCAATCGATTGACCTCTTGCTGATGGTCGTGATTGGGGGGCTGGGCTCTTTGCATGGTGCATTCTTCGGCGCGATCTTTTTGATCACCATGCCCCAATTGATTGCCCTGGGCAAAGACCACCTGCCTGACCATGTGGCGCAAGCTCCAGGCTTGCAGTCTTTGGTCTACGGGGTGATATTGATTGCGTTTGTCTTGTTTGAGCCTTTGGGCTTGTATGGGCGTTGGCTGAAAATCCGAACCTGGTTTCAATTGTTTCCTTTTTACCGCCAAGGCATGTTCAAGCGGCAAAAAAGCTTTCAAAAATCGGACCGACTCAAATGACGACCGCCCCACTGCTATCGGCGCGCGAGCTGACCGTCCAATTTGGTGGCGTCAAAGCCGTCCAGGGTGTCAGCTTTGATGTGCAGCGTGGCGAGGTCTTCACCCTGATTGGCCCCAACGGCGCGGGCAAAACCACGGTGTTCAATCTCATCAGCGGCATCTACACCCCCACTGGTGGGCAACTTCACTTCAATGGCCAAAGCATGGCCGATGTGCCACCCCATGGGGTGGCCAGCCTGGGCATTGCCCGAACCTTTCAAAACATCGAATTGTTTGAACATGCCAGCGTGTTGCAAAATCTGTTGATCGGCCGTCACACCCACCGACGAAGCTCACTTTGGCAAGACCTCTTGTTCACCTCACGCACCCGAC
>CAWUNN010000224.1:0-4233 GCA_963923185.1 uncultured Limnohabitans sp.
TTTTCAAGCAGAAGACGGCATACGAGATAGGAGTCCGTCTCGTGGGCTCGGACAACCATTGGCGCAAAGCCTGTCGGTCCACTTTGCCGCTGGCATTGAAGGGGAGGTTCTTCAAAGGGATGATCTTGTTGGGCACCATGTAGCTGGGCATGCGCTGCTTGAGTTGTGCCATCAGAGCATCGACATGGATTTCTTCGGCGGTCAAGAAACCGACAATGCCATTGGCCATGCCATGCTCGTCAATCGGCCAGGCCACCGATGCGACCACCTCTGAGCCCGACACCGACCTGAGGTGCGCTTCGATTTCTTCTAACTCGATCCGATACCCTTTGACTTTGACTTGGTTGTCGATCCGACCCAGGCAGTGATAGAGACCCTGTTCGTCTTGCATGGCCAAATCGCCGGTTCGATACCAACGTCGACCATCGAGGGTGGGGAACTTTTGGGCCGTCAACTCGGGCTGGCCCAGGTACTCGAGGGCCAACTGATCTCCTGCGATCAGCAATTCACCCTGGCCTTGACCGCGGACCCATTGGCCATCAGCGCCCCAAATCGCAGCTTGATTACCCGGCAACGGGGAACCGATGGCGACCACTTGTCGGGCACTGGGGGGCAGGGCGACGTCAACCTTTTGAGCCATGCAAAACACAGTGGCTTCGGTCGGGCCAAAAAGGTTGTAGATCACGCTGCTGGGCGCGGCCTGATGCCAAGCATGCACCAAGCCCACTGGAAGTTGCTCGCCGCCAAAGACGGTGATGCGCAAATTGGGCATCGATTCGGCTGCCAGCGCCTTGATTTGTCTCAGCATGCCTGCCAAAGAAGGCACCGAATTCCAAACGGTCAGCTGTTGGGCGCGCACAAACTTCACCGCATTCATCACCGATGTGGCTGGCAAGATGTGCAATGAACCACCTGCTTCCCAGACCGAGAACATGTTGTGCACAGAAAAATCAAAACTCAGATCACAGGTTTCTAAAGCCCGATCGCTGGGCTTCAATCCCAGCACCGATTGAATGGTTTGGCAGTAATGGCGTGCGGCTTGAACACTGATCACCACACCCTTGGGTGTTCCGGTGGTGCCCGAGGTGAAGATGATGTAGGCCGCGTCGTTCGGGGCCATCTCAACAGGGGGGCACCATTCGCCCTCATGGGGCAGGTGCAGGTGCTGGGCCTGGAATCCCGCCACGGGGGGAGAGACACCGACGTGCAAGATGGGAATCGAAAGCGGTTGACTGAGCGAGGACATGCACACTTGCAAGCCTTGATCGTCTGTGATCAAGGCCTGCAATTCACAACGCTCCATCATCTCGGTGATGCGCTGCCCAGAGGACTTTGAATTCATCGGCACATAGGTTGCCCCTGCCCAGCATGCGCCCAACAAGGCCACGCAGGCCTGAGCGCTGCGCGAGGCCAATAGGCCCACCCTGAACGGACGACCCTCTTGTCTGAGCGCAGCCAAGGCCTGGCCAACGGCCATGGCACGGCGGGCCAATTCGGCGTAACTCAGCGTGTGGCCGTTGCAGTCAATCGCCAGGGCATCGGGTTGGGATCTGGCATGTTGGTCAACAACGCATGCCAAGTTCAAAACAGTCATCCATGAATTATCGAACGACTGTGTGAAGTTTTGTGTTCACAAGGGCTTGGCCGACCCTGACACGGCAAGCCCAAGGGCGTTTCAATTCATGTAGGCTTGGGTCGGCAACAAAGGAACCGATGAGAAATTCGGTGGAATTTGACCCGTCAAGGTATTCAAAAAGGCAACAATCAATTGGGTGTCTTCATCCGAGAGTGACTTGCCCAACTGCAAGCGAGCCATGATCTTGACCGCATCTGCCAATTTGGCGACCGAACCGTCATGGAAGTAGGGCGCAGTCATGGCCACGTTGCGCAATTGAGGCACTTTGAAGATCCATCGATCTTCGTCTTTTTTGGTGTCATGGAAACGACCTTGGTCGCGTCCACCCAGCAACTCTTTTTCGGTGCTGCCAGTGGCCAACCAATAATCTTGAGTGATGCCGAATTTTTGAAAACTCTGTCCACCCACAGTCACCCCAGAGTGGCAGCCCACACAACCCGTGCTGATGAATTTGGACAAGCCGGCTTTGGCCTCGGTGCTGATGGCCCGGGTGTCGCCCTTGAGGTAACGGTCAAATGGTGCGGGCGTGACCAATGTGCGTTCATATGCACCGATGGCAATGGCCCAATTGACTGCCGTGATCGGTTGCGCCTCGCCAGGGAAAGCCTTGGTAAACCATGAGTCATAGCCCAGGCTGCGCAAACGCGCTTCAAACTCTTCGTAGGAACGGTTGCCATAGGCCGCCAAACTCGTCACTGCTTTCTGGGCTTGTTCTTCCACCGTTTCACGGTTGCCACCATAGTGCTGTGAAACCAGCAAATGGGTGTTGAAGACGGTGTGGGCATTGCGCGGGAGTTTTTTGCCATGAACGCCTTGTGACAAGGACAAAGCGTCCGTGCCATAGTAGGCTGGGTTGTGGCAACTGGCGCAAGAGATGCGCCCATCGCTGGAACCTCGGGTTTCAAAAAACAAGGCCTTGCCCAACTCAATGCGGCTCTTGGCCACTGGGTCGTCTGTGGGTTTGACATCGGGCAAAGGGGCAAACAAAGCGCGTGCTTGGGCCAATAACGACTGTTCGTTGTCTTGTGCCATGCCTTGGCTGGTGACCAAGGCCAGTCCCAAAACGGACGATACCGCCAAAAAACCCAGACCTTTTTTCCAATGGACGAAAAGCTGAACTGCTCGCATGATGTCCCCTTTTGTGTGGCCGGCAAAGTTGGACCAGTCTAATGAGTTTTTTCCATGAACTCAAGCCCAATCGTTTGGGCTTGAGGCCGACCCAGAAGGCCCGAAAGGGCCAGACGCATCGAGCGGCCCAGGCAATTGCGCTGCCTGGGCTGTGCAACCAGATCGGCGTGGCTCAATGCCCGTGCTGCATGGACATGCCATGTCCATGCTCTGCCTCGTAGCCCAGCAATGACGGATCCATCATGCCGGCAATCATGGCGATGTGGCCCAAGACCAGGAACAAGGCCACGCAGGTCGCATGCACCGTGCGTTTGTCTTGTTCGCTGGCTTTGGCATTGACCCAGCCCAGTTCTTGAAAGGCAATGTAAATCAAAGGCAGGCCACCCATCAGGTAGCAGGCCACGGCGATCACATCGATCCAGGTGCGCCACTCGCCGGCCAGGGTGATGGGCAGCACAGCGGTCTTCATCAGGTAGGCAATCACCCCGATGAAATAAAGTCCCACGGTGATGCCGGCGACTCGGTTCAGGCTGTGTACCCAGCCTTGGTGGCTGCGGTTGAGCAAGACGTACAACTCGGTGATGGCCAATGTTTCGGCCAAGATCACGGGCACGGCCATGAACATCAAAAGGTTCCAAGGCTGGTTGTTGGCCAGCAACTCCATGTAATGGGTCATTCAGGCTTTACCCTCTGATCCATCCTGCGATGCGTTGGGCATGGGGCAGGTGTTGATGCCCAGCAGCGTGTAGGCCCCGCAAAAGCTGAACACGCCAGTGGCCAAGACGATCAGGCCCAGCCAGCCCCAAGGGCCTATCACGTTGGTGGCGGCCAAGGCCACCAACACCAAACCAGCGACGATGCGCAACACGCGGTCGATGCCGCCTACGTTCTTTTTCATGATCAATCCTTTGGGTAAGTGTGGGTCAAATAAGAAATAAAACATCAGCTGGCCGTAGGCTCAAAAGCATCCCAAGCTGCCCGCGCCTCTGCAGCATACATCAAAGCGGGGCCTCCGCCCATGTAGACACAGACAGCCAGCATTTCTTCCAACTCTTCACGGCTGCATGCCAGCCGCCGCAGGGCCTTGACATGAAAACCGATGCAACCCGAGCAGTGTTGGGTGATGCCTATGGCCAGCGCCATCAGCTCTTTGTGTTTTTCGCTCAAGGCGCCCGGGGTCATGGCTGCTTTGGCCAGTTGTCCAAAGCCTTGCATGGCCTCGGTTTGCGATTTGCGTATGCCGGCCATCTGTTGGCTGATGTTCTGGATCAGGGTCGGGTGGTCGAATGTGTTCATGTTGATTTCTGTGTTTTCAATGGCCAATTCAAAAGCTGTTTCGCGATCAAGGCAAGGCTCAAGCAAATTTGAAATTCACACATCACTCCAGTCGCTCAATGCCCATCATTTTCAAAATGTGCTTTTCGTAAATGGGCTCAGAGGTGCCGTTTTTCATTTTGTACATGAAATAC
>CAWUNN010000225.1:0-4207 GCA_963923185.1 uncultured Limnohabitans sp.
CGGCGCACCGGGGTGCCGCTGACGATCAGCGACGAGGCACGGCCATGGTAACCAATGGGCACCCATTTGTAATTGGGCAACAAAGGCTGATCGGGGCGGAACATTTTGCCCACTGCAGTGGCATGGTGGATGCTGGTGTAAAAGTCGGTGTAGTCCCCCACCTGTGCAGGCAAAGCGTACTGGGCCACAGCTTGTGGCACCAAGCACGATTGCAACAAAGCTTGCTGGGCCGAGCCCTCGCGCAGCAACCTGGACAAGGCCGACCTCAGGCCCGACCAGGCCTGAGGGCCCAGGGCCATGAAAGGGTTCAACACCGGGCCCGCCGCAGCGTGGGCCCAGGCCAAATGGTGGGGCTCAAAGACCTCGGCTTGGATGGCGGCACTCAAGTCCAAGATCTCTGAGCCAATGGCCACCCCACCCCGAAACGGCTCGGCGCTGCCGCGACGTTTGAAAATACCAAACGGCAAGTTTTGAATGGGGAAATCGGTGTCGACCTCATTGGCAGACGCCACCCAGCTGCGCAGCGCTGGATCGTGGGTTTCATTGAGTGTGATCATGTGGACCTTCAGGCTTGGGTTGCGTCCATGCTGCCATCGTGCATCCAGGCCGCATGTTTGGGGGCCCGTTTGGTGACGGACCACTCTTCGATCATGTCCCATTTGACATGGTCAAGGCGCTTCATCATATCGGGCGTGCCGGTATTGGCCGCCAGCTCCAGCCGATGGCCGTTGGGGTCAAAGAAGTAAATGCTTTTGAAAATGGTGTGATCGGTGGGGCCCAGCACCTCGATACCCGCCGATTCCAGGCGGCTTTTGACATCCAACAGGGTTTGGAGCGAATCCACCTGCAAGGCCAGGTGCTGCACCCAAGTCGGTGTGTTGCGATCACGGTCCATGGGCGGCTGGGTGGGTAATTCAAAAAAAGCCAGCACATTGCCTCCACCTGCATCCAAAAACACATGCATGTAGGGGTCTGGGGCTTGGGTCGAGGGCACTTGGTCTTCGGCAATGGCCAAGATGAACCTCATGCCCAAATGTGTTTCGTACCACTGCACGGTCTGTTTGGCATCGATGCAGCGGTAAGCGACATGGTGTACTTTTTGAATCAACATGGTGTCTCCTGAAGTCTGGGACGGCAACGCTTCAAAGATCGAGCAAAGCGGCATCCAAGTGCTTTAAAAACAAGGACTGATCGCCCAGTGCATGGGCATTGAGCAATGCCAGTTTGACCAAAAAAAGTTGGCATTTTTCAGGGCCTGCTTGGTCAATGGCTTGGGCCAGGGCGTCGTAAACGGCCTCTAATCCGTCGATGCCCAGTGTGGGATTGGGGGTCATGGGGTTCTCCTCAGTGGGGCAAGGCACGGCGCAAAGCGGCTTGCAAGCGCACCGCATCCAGCGTCAACCAACGGGCGCAGACATGTTGATCGGGACGCAGCAAATAAGCCGCCCCGCTGGCTGGCACGCCATAACGCGCACGGCAGCGGCCATGGGCATCGCGCAAGCTGAGATCGGCCCCTTGCACGTCTTGGTCTGCACCAATGGCAATGACGCGCAAGGGCACGCCGCTTTGGCGATGCGCCTGGATGGCAATGAGCAAAGACTCGGGCAATGCGTGCTCTTGCGTGAAATACAGCAAATCAAAACCACCGCCCAGGTGATCCAACAAAAAATCATCGGCCCCCAAGCGCACGTTTTGTGGGGGCGCCCCATGGGCCGGCCCTGCTTTGAACAAAGCGTTGTCGTCGCCTGGGCTGTTCAACACCGAATGGCTGTACTCATGCGGGCGTGAAGTACGCCAGTGGTAGAGCGGGCGCACAAACTCTTGGGTCAGCGACAGCGACAAGACCGCATTGCGCAACAAGGCATAGCCCCCCGCAGGTGGCGTCATGAAGCGCACGCTTTTGCCAGCCTCGGCAATGATTTCGCGCGCAGCCCCCACGCGCTCAGCGCTGTGATTGGCCAGCAGGCTTGGGCCCGCCCAACCCCGCACCACATAAGCCAATTGCCAGCCCAAAGACTGGGCATCTTGGAATGCGGTGTTGGCGCCGCGCACCCCAAAGATGGGCAGCAAATGGGCGGCGTCTCCCGTGAAAATCACCCGCCCCTGCACAAAGTCAGGCAAGGTCAGTGTTCGAGCAGAGTACACCGACGACCAATCCAACTGCCAGGGCACACCAGCATGTCCGATCATGGCCAGTTGGGCATCGATTCGGGCTTTGAGTGATTCGGGCTCTAACGCCTGTTCAGGTGACTCGCCCGCTGGCAATTGGTAGTCAATGCGCCAGATGCCATGGGGTTCTCGGTGCATCAAAATGGTATTGCCCGGGTTCCACTCGGGGTCAAAGAAGGCCAAACGCTCGGTGGGCAAGGGCAAATCGACTCGGATGTCGGCGATGACAAACAAGCCCTCGTAGGACGCCCCTTCCATTTGCAAATTCATGGCACTGCGAAGACCAGAGCGCCCGCCATCGGCTGCGACCAGCCAGTCGGTCTGCAGGTGGTATTCACCCTCTGGGGTGTCAACCACCACTTCGGCAAAGTCGGCATGCTGGCTGACCCGCTCGACCTTGTTGCCCCATCTGAAATCGATCAGGGGTTGGGCCATGCAAGCCTCATACAGGTACTCTTCCATGTACTGCTGCTGGACATTGATGATGGGGAAAAACCGATCGTCATCATCGTGCGGGGCCTCTAACCTGAAGACCCTTTGTCCACGGTAATAAGAATTGCCAAAGCGCCAAGGCAAGCCCGTCTCGGTCATGCGATGGGAGACCCCGACTTGCTGCAAGATCTCCATCGATCGCCGAGTGAAACAAATGGCCCGACTGCCTTGAGAGAACTGCAACTCTGAGGTCAGCACCACACTGGGCACACCGTGGCGCGCCAACTCAAGGGCCGTCACCATGCCGGCCGGGCCAGAGCCCACGATGACGACGGAGTGTCTGGCTTGGGCGGGATGTTGCGATGCCAACCAAGGCTTGAACACCTGGTAGTGGTAATAAATGGAAGGCCTTGCGGCGGTGCTGGGCTGATGCATGGACGGTTTCCTGATGAACCAAGTCAAAAGTCAAAGGCGCGAAGATGGGTCCGATCGATATCGTTGCGCACGCAACTATTATGCTCCAACTTGATATCCTCTGCATAGGTGTTTTCACTAGTTGCACGCGCAACCAAATCGGATAATGGTTGTACTCGCAACCATTTGAGTGAATAATCTTGACCATGAATGCCACACGCCCCCCCCTGGATCGAACCATCACCTACCGCTTACACACGTTGGGCAAATTGACCGATCGGGTGTCCCAAATGGCCTATGAACAAGATGCTGGCATCCCATTCAGTGAAGGCAGATGTTTGGCGGCTGTGGGCACCTTCAGTCCCTTGTCCGTCAATGATTTGGCCTATCGAGCCAACTTGAATAAAGGACAAGCCAGCCGTGCCGCTCAGGCCTTGGTAGATCAGGGGTTGGTCTTGAAAGCACCCAGCGCCACCGACGGACGCGGCGTGGTGTTGACCCTCACAGCCAAAGGGCAAAAGATCTGGTATCGGTTGATGGCCGTGGTCGAACGGCGCAACGCCGAGATCGTCTCTTGCCTGACCACCCATGAGGTGCAGCAATTGAGCAAACTACTGGATCGACTCGTCGAACATGCTCGCGAGCATCAGCCGGACCAAACAGAACTCGGTTGATGCATTTCAAAAAAAAACCGCTGCGGGTTCAATCGCAGCGGTATCAACCAGGTTGCCCTGGAGAAGAGACACATGAAAAACTGGGTCTTAGAACAGGGCCAGCAACAGGCCGACGTTCAAAGTATTGGCGCTTTGAGCCTTGGCCAATGTATCGGTCAACACGGTGGGGCCCGCAAAATTGATGAAGCCAGAGTTGGCTGCACTGCTCTTGTTGTCCACCTTGGCCACTTGACCGTACAAGGTCAGGGTCTTGGTCAACTTTTGCTGCACACCTAAACCCGTGGTGTTGATTTTGAGCGCACCGCCAGACATGGTGGTGCTGTAGATGCCCGCATCCAGGGTGGTGTTGGCAGTCAGGGCATAAGCACCGCCAAAGCCCGTGGTGTTCATCGAAGCTGCACCGGTGGCGGTCTTTTGACCAGCCATGATGCCCTTGATCGTGACATCACCCAGCTTGTAAGCACCCGATGCGATGGTGCCGTTGGCCTTGGTGGTGGCTGGAGCAGTCGCCGTGAAGT
>CAWUNN010000226.1:0-4189 GCA_963923185.1 uncultured Limnohabitans sp.
ATCAAACCGCTGTGGTCACCATGCAAAACGGCATTCCTTGGTGGTATTTTCATGGTCTGCCTGGCGTGCAAGCGCGGCAACTGGATTCAGTCGACCCCGAGGGCACACTGTGGCAACACATCGGACCGGATCGTGTCATTGGTTCGGTGGTCTACCCTGCGGCCGAACTGATTGCGCCAGGGGTGGTCAAGCTGATCGAAGGCAATCGCTTCACCTTGGGCGAGCCCAACGGTGAAAAATCAGAGCGCATCACCACTTTGGCGCAGGCCATGATCGCAGCCGGCTTCAAAACACCCGTCTCCAGTGACATCCGAAGCGAATTGTGGGTCAAGCTGTGGGGCAATCTGACGTTCAACCCCGTGTCGGCCTTGACGCACGCCACGCTAGAGGACATCTGTACCTTTGCTCCCACCCGTGATCTGGCCGCTGGCATGATGACCGAGGCGCAGCGGGTGGGTGAAAAACTGGGCGTTCAGTTCAAGGTCAGCATCGACAAACGAATTGCCGGAGCGCAAGCCATTGGGGCACACAAAACTTCGATGTTGCAAGACATTGAGGCGGGTAAGGCGCTTGAATTAGAGGCACTGCTTGGCAGTGTGATCGAGTTGGCCCAGGTGGTCGGGGTGGACACCCCGGTGCTCAAAGCCGTGTATGCGCTGACCCGCATGCTAGAGCGCCAGGTGTTGGCCAAAGGGCATGGACTGGCCCTTTGAAGATCGGGTAGGCCTGAGTGCCTGGGGCCAATGCCCCGAATAACCCCAATAACCCCAATGCCTGAGTGTGGCGCCCTGTTGTCGACGCAAGATGAAGTTTTATCGATAAGATTCCAAGCTTAATTTGATAAGTGACGCCAACTCTTCTTAGGGCGTCAAAGGGCTGGAACCACCATGGATGTGAAAACGAGTTCGACTTTGGTTGAGTTGTTGGGCTTTGGTGCCCACGATGCACCCTGTTTGCTGGCCGCTGATGCTCAGCCGCTGAGCTACGCACAATTGCGGCAATTGCAAGCCCATGTGATGAACACCTTGAATGCCGTGGGCATTGGTCGAGGCAATCGCGTGGCCATTGTCATGCCCAACAGCCCCATGATGGCAGCCTCATTCATCACCTTCACCGCTTGCACCACCACGGCACCTTTGAATCCGGCTTATCGCTTGGATGAATACGATTTTTACATGCGTGATTTGGGTGCCCAGGCTTTGGTGGTCGAGCGCGGCTCACAAAGCCCTGCCTTGACGGTGGCGCAGCGCATGGGCTTGCCGGTGATTCACTTGGATCACACACCTGAACAAGGCGCAGGCAGCTTCACCCTGGACACCGGCAGCATGCCCTATCTCGACGCCCAACAGCCAGGCCCAGCTGAAGTGCAAGATGTGGCCATGGTGCTGCACACGTCGGGGACGACGTCCAAGCCCAAAATCGTTCCCCTGACTCAGCGCAACATCACGGCCTCGGCCAGCAACATCGCTCGCACCACCCAATTCAGTGCGCAAGATCGCGGCCTCAATGTCATGCCCTTGTTCCACATCCATGGCCTGATCGCCGGGATCTTGGCCCCCATTTCTCAGGGCGGCTCGGTGTACTGCACCGAGGGCTTCAATGCCTTGAAGTTTTTCAACATCATGGATCAGGCCCATCCGACTTGGTACACGGCCGTGCCCACCATCCACCAAGCGGTTTTGTCCAGGGCTGCTCACAATTTGGAGGTGATTGCCCGCAATCCCTTGCGTTTCATCCGTTCATCGTCTTCGGCCCTGTTGCCCCAGGTTCAGTCTGAGTTGGAGCAGGTGTTCAAGGCGCCAGTCATTCAAGCCTATGGCATGACCGAAGCCGCGCACCAAATGTGCTGCACGCCTTTGCCCCCCGGCCAAAGCAAACCTGGCTCGGTGGGCCTGCCCGCTGGCCCTGAGGTGGCCATCATGGACGCCAGTGGTCACTTGCTGCCCACGGGTCAGATGGGTGAAATCGTCATTCGGGGTGAAAACGTCACCCCTGGCTATGAAAACAACCCCAAGGCCAATGCCGAGAACTTCACCCACGGTTGGTTCCGAACCGGCGATCAAGGCATGATGGATTCAGAGGGTCATGTCACCATCACCGGTCGCATCAAGGAAATCATCAACCGCGGCGGTGAAAAAATCAGTCCCCTGGAGATCGATGAAATTTTGCTCGACCACCCGGCCGTGCGACAAGTGGTGTGCTTTGGCATTCCGCATCCGAAGTTGGGCGAAGAAGTTGCAGCCGCTGTGGTGCTGCGCGAAGGCATGATGGCCAGCGAAGCCGAGTTGCGCCAGCACGTGGCCAAACGGGTGGCCGATTTCAAAGTGCCACGGCGCGTTTTGCAGTTGGATCAAATCCCCCTGAGTGACACCGGCAAGATGCAGCGCATCGGCATGGCTCAGCGTCTGTCTTTGGTGGACTCTCAGTCGGCCAGGCCAGCGGCATGAGCGCTGAAATGATCCATGATGGCCTGCACGCCTGAGCCAGCCAATTTGACACCTGCCAGTTTCAGGCCCATCTCACAGCCCGCCACCATGGCCACCAAGGTCAGGTCGTTGCTGTCGCCCAAATGACCCATGCGGAACATGCGGCCCTTGACCTTGCCCAAGCCGGTACCCAAAGAGCAATCGAAACGCTCGTAGATGATGCGGCGCACGGTGTCGGCGTCGACACCCTCGGGGGTCATCACGCCAGTCAAAATTGGTGAATACACGCGCTCGTCGGCACACTGAATAGGCAGCCCCCAGGCCTGGACCGCCGAGCGCACCCCGGCAGCCCAACGCCGATGGCGAGCAAAGACCTTGGGCAAGCCCTCGGCCAAGATCATGTCGCAGGCCTCGCTCAGCCCGTACAACAAGTTGGTGCTGGGTGTGTACGGGAAATAACCGGTTTTGTTCATCTCGATCATTTCGTCCCAAGCCCAGAATGATTTGGGCAAACGGGCCGTTTGGCTGACCGCAATCGCCTTGGGCGACAACGCATTGAACGAAATGCCAGGCGGCAACATCAGCCCTTTTTGCGAGCCGCTGATGGAGACGTCCACGCCCCATTCATCGTGTCGGTAATCGGCTCCTGCCAAACCCGAAATGGTGTCCACCATCAGCAAGGCCGGGTGCTTGCATCGATCGATGGCGGCGCGCACAGCGGCGATGTCGCTGGTGACACCGGTCGAGGTTTCGTTGTGCACCACGCAAACGGCCTTGATTTGGTGTGAGGCATCAGACTTTAGACGCTGCTCGATCAAATCGGCTTGCACCCCGCGCCGCCAGCCCTCGATGCCTGGCAAACCAATCACTTCGGTCTGAATGCCCAGGCGCTGGGCCAGTTTGTTCCACAGGGCCGCAAAATGGCCCGTTTCGTACATGATGACGTGGTCGCCTGGGCTGAGCACATTGGACAGTGCGGCCTCCCAGGCCCCCGTGCCAGAGGCGGGGTAAATGATGACCGGATGGCGAGTTTGAAAAATCTTTTGCATGTCGCCCAGCACCTTCAGGCCCAATACCCCGAACTCGGGGCCACGGTGGTCGATGGTGGGCAAACTCATGGCGCGCAAAATGCGATCGGGCACCGGAGAGGGCCCAGGAATTTGCAAAAAATGGCGGCCGCTGGGATGTGCGTTGAGAAGCATGGATTGTTTCAATTTTTCACCTGATCATCCATTTTTACAGGAAAATCGGCATCCATGAATGCGCCGCTGACCTCTTTGTCCCAAATCACCCCTGATCAGGCTTACGATCAAGTCGCCCGAGTGACCCATGAAGTGGCAGGCCAATTGGCCAAGCGGCTGCGACAAGACACCCAAGGCGATGTGCTGTTTT
The DNA here is from genome assembly GCA_963923185.1 of uncultured Limnohabitans sp. Classification (GTDB taxonomy): domain Bacteria; phylum Pseudomonadota; class Gammaproteobacteria; order Burkholderiales; family Burkholderiaceae_C; genus Limnohabitans. Next base: position 3,819 of record CAWUNN010000226.1, read on the forward strand.
CTGCCGCCGACCGGGGCCGGTACGCCACCGATGCATCGATCTACCAAGTGATGCCCGTGGGTGTCTTTGTGCCGCGCCATGCCGATGAGGTGGGCGTGGCCTTGGACATTTGCCGCGACCTCGACGTGCCCATCGTGGCCCGTGGCGGGGGCACCAGTCAGTGCGGCCAGACCGTGGGCGCTGGGCTGGTGATTGATCACAGCAAGCATGTTCGCCGTTTGCTCGAAGTCGACCCTGAACGTGGCACCGCCGTGGTCGAACCAGGCATGGTGCTCGATCACCTCAATGCCGAACTGAAAAAGCACCAGTTGTGGTTTCCGGTCGATGTCTCCACCAGCGCCCAAGCCACCCTGGGTGGCATGGCGGGCAAC
>CAWUNN010000227.1:0-4183 GCA_963923185.1 uncultured Limnohabitans sp.
GATGCCAGCTTGGTGGGCCGTGTCCATGTTGAAGCTGCGCTTGGCAATCGCGATGGCAGTGGGACTGCGCTGGCAAATGGTCTCGGCCCACTCTTGCACGGTCGCATCCAGTTGATCGTGTGGCACGCACACATTGGCCAAGCCCATGGCGACGGCCTCTGCGCCCGAGTAGCGTTTATTCAGGTACCAGATTTCACGGGCTTTTTTCTCACCCACCACGCGCGCCAAAAATGCCGTGCCATAGCCCGGATCGACCGAACCCATCTTGGGGCCCACTTGACCAAAAATCGCTTTGTCCGAGCAAATGGTCAAATCGCAAATGGTGCACAACACATTGCCGCCACCGATGGCAAAACCTTGAACGCGAGCGATCACGGGCTTGGGCACATCGCGAATGGCGGTGTGCAGCTCTTCCATGGGCAAGCCAATGGTCCCGCGTCCATCGTAGTTGCCGTCGTGGGCAGACTGATCACCCCCCGTGCAAAAGGCCCGCTCTCCGGCACCTGCCAACACGATGCATCCCACTTGCTTGTCGTAACCCGCTTTGTTCAAGGCCTTGATCAGCTCATCACAGGTGGTGCCTCGAAAGGCGTTCATTTTGTCCGGGCGATTGATGGTGATCCAAGCCACACCTTGGCGGACTTCGTACAAAAGGTCTTCAAATTGCATGAGTTGCTCCAAAAAACGACTGCACTCAACCGTGCATGGTCAGGCCACCGGACACGCTGATGACCTGTCCGGTGATGAAGGCCGCGTCATCGCTGGCCAAAAATACGATGGCACCTGCCAAATCATCGGGCTGCCCCAAACGCCCCAAAGGGATGGCCTTTTTAAAGGCGTCCATCAGCTTTTCAGGATTGGCCGCGCCTTCGGCAAAACCTGCCAGCAAGGCGGTGTCGGTGGGCCCAGGGCACACCACGTTGACGGTGATCTGGTGCCGGGCATGTTCGCGTGCCAAGGTTTTGGACAAGGCCACCAATCCGCCTTTGCAAGCGGCATACACGGCCTCGCCCGATGAGCCACCGCGAGCGGCATCCGATGCGATGTTGACGATGCGCCCGCCGCCGCGTGCGACCATGACAGGCAGCACCGCATGGTGCATGTGCAACGCTCCAGTCAGGTTGATGGCGATCAGCTTGTCCCACTCAGTGGGCTGAGTCTTGGTGAAAGGCTTGAAGATGTCCCAACCCGCGTTGTTGACCAACACCTCAATCGATCCCCAATCGGCCTCGACTTGGGCCACGGCCGCATCGACCTGCGCTCGCTGAGTAATGTCACAGGAGTAAGCTCGTGCCACGCCCCCGCTTTGCTCAATGCCTTGGGCCACCTGCTGTGCAGCCTGCAAGTTCATGTCAAAAACAGCGACTTGGCCGCCCAAAGCGGCAAAGCGTCGACAAGCGGCGCCGCCAATGCCGCCGCCGCCGCCGGTCACGATGATGGTTTTGCCCTGGAAGTGGTGCATGAATTCCCCCGATGCCCAATGTTTGAATTTATGTTAATATATTGTTATATTCTAGGGGTCAGACATGAATCAGTCTACAGCCATCGACATTTTTAATACATGGTTTTCCCTATGAATGACACCGCTCAAACCCGCACAGATTTGGCCAATAGGATCTTTTTCAGGCTGTATCAATGCGCCAATATGTTGCATAAAACAGGCAGCCGTGCGGTACAAGACGAAGGCCTGACCACGCAGCAATGGGCGGTCTTGGGCGCCCTTTCGCGCCCCGAGGCCGAACAGGGAATGAACATGGGCGAATTGGCCCGTTACCTGATGGTGAGCCGACAAAACCTCTCTGGGTTGATCACGCGCATGGAGCGCGATGGGCACTTGAAGGTGAACACAGACCCAAGCGATAGGCGCTCACGTCGCGTGATCATGACCCGCCACGGACACCATGTGTGGTCAGAGTTGGCGCAACCCAAAATCAAGGCCTATTACGAGCTGGCCTTGGCCGATTTTTCAATCGGCGACATGGCCCACAGCCTGCATTACCTGCTGAAATTGCTGAACAACATGAAAGGACTGGACGAAGCCAGTTCACAGCCCGAAGCTGAGTGATTCAGGCGGCGTGCGCTTGCATCACTTGAAGTCTTGGATCTTTCGGATGTTGTCGGCGCCAAACTCTTTGTTGTAGCTGGCCATGGCCTGGGCCAATGCCGCCCTGAAGGCCGCACCATCGACCTTGCGCACCACGCTCATGCCGTCTTTTTCAAGTTGGGCAATGCCGTTGTCTTCGTCTTCGTTGACTTTTTTCCGTTGGGCCACGGTGGCCTTTTTGGCAGCCTCGTAAAAGACCTTTTTATCGGCCTCGCTGAGCTTGTTCATCAAGCGCGGCGAGGTGAGATAAAGCGCTGGCGAATAGACATGGCCGGTCAACGACAAATGCTTTTGAACTTGGGCAAACTTGGACGCCAAGATCACCGGAATGGGATTTTCTTGGCCATCGACCGTGCCTTGTTGCAAAGCCCCATAGACCTCGGGGAAGGCCATGGGGGTGGGCTGTATGCCAAAGCTGCGGTAGCCCTCCATGTGCACCTTGTTCTCCATGGTGCGCATCTTCAAGCCAGCCGCATCGGTGGGCTTGATGATGGGATGCTTGTTGTTGGTCATGTGCCGAAAACCGTTTTCGGTCCAGGCCAAAGCCACCAAACCCTTGGCCGGGAATTTGGTCAATAACTCTTGGCCGGCAGGGCTGTCCAGGTAGCGACGGGCATGGTCGTAGTCGCGAAACAAAAAAGGAATGTCGACGATTTTGACCTCGGGCACAAAATTCCCCACGGGTCCAGTCGAGGTGTTGACGATGTCCAGCGTGCCCAGTTGCACGGCCTCGATCATCTCGCGCTCGCCCCCCAATGAGCCGTTGGGAAACTGTTGACATTTGTAGCGTCCTTGAGTGCCCTTTTCGATTTCATCGCACAACACCGTCGAGCCCACGCCGTAATGCGACGTGGCCGCCGGGGTGTAACCGATTTTCAAAATGGTTTGGGCTTGCGCGCCCCAAGCCAAGAGCGCACACAGTGCGGCCACTGAGCCAGAAAAGATGTTCATGTGATGCTCCTGTGTTCAAGTGATGCGTTGGATGCTGTCGGCGATTTCCGTCCGGTCAAAGACCTGCAGCCAATCGTCGCGCATCAGTCTGGGTTTGCCATAGGTGATGGCCTTGTTGCAAGCGTCAGAAAACTGCCCCGGAATTTGCTTGAAGATGACGGCCGACAAAATGGTCATGTGCCCCAACAAAAAATCACGCGCCGCCTCTGGGGGCACTCCTCTGGCGACCACTTCGTCCATGGCCTCGCGCATGACATCGAGCAAGGTGGCACACACCGTCTCTGACAAACCAGGCTCAAGCAGCGCCATTTGTTCCACCGTCACGCGATAAGAGCGCTGCACCGGCTGATAAATCAGCTTGGCAATGGACTCGCCCAAGGCATAGGCCTGGTCGGGACCTTGCATGAGGGCGTTGACAATCGACTGCGAAGCGCGCACGCCCCCGAAATAGTCGGGTGCGCCCTCTGTGTGTACCTGAGGGTTGAAAATATTGGGGTGACAGGGGTGGGTCACAAAATAGACCAAATCGTCTCGTGCGGGCAAGTGCCCGGCAAAGGGCGCTGCGGCATCGAGTGTGATCACCATGGTGCCCGCGGCCAGTTTGGGCGAGATGTCGGCGGCGATGCGACCAATCAGCGTGTCGGGCACGGCAAGAATGACCACATCGGCGCCTGACAAGGCCTGCTCGATGCTGCAACAAGTGATGCCCAGCTCGTCGCGCAGTCGCTTTTGCCCCGCCTCGCTGACCTCGACATGCCTGACCTCGAAAGCCGATCCTTGCAAGTTTTTGGCCAATCGGGCCCCCATCTTGCCGCCGGCGCCAAATAATGCGATTGAAGTCATGCTGTCCTTGATGTGGGTGAAAGAAGTGCGCCTGATCGGCCTGGGTGCATGGTATGTCATGCATCTACCCAAGACCTACACATTTACCCCAATTGGAAGCTCATTTCCAAGATGAACCCACGGGTAACACCCCATCCAGTGAAGCCTGGCTTGCGGTCAAAATCAGCCAAGGTGCTTGGTGCATTGGCATGACTTGGGCACCGCCAGATCCACCCAAGAAACAGGAGAAACGCATGCCTGCCCTGCCCTTGATGTTGTTGACCACCTTGGGGGTGTCATGAATGT
>CAWUNN010000228.1:0-4154 GCA_963923185.1 uncultured Limnohabitans sp.
ATGAGCGGGTGGCAGAGTTGCTGGAACTGGTGGGGCTGGCCCCTGAATATGCCCAGCGCTATCCACATGAATTCTCAGGTGGTCAGCGTCAGCGCATCGGTATCGCACGTGCTTTGGCGGTCGAGCCACGACTGATCGTGTGTGATGAGGCGGTCTCTGCCTTGGATGTTTCGGTGCAAGCGCAGGTGGTGAATTTGTTGCAAGACATGCAAAAGCGTTTCCATTTGTCTTATCTGTTCATTGCGCACGATCTTTCAGTGGTCAAACACATTGCTGACCGCGTGGCGGTGATGTACTTGGGGCGTGTGGTCGAGTTGGCAGACAAACACACCCTTTTTGAAACACCTCGGCATCCCTACACCCAAGCCTTGCTCAGCGCCATCCCCAGACCCCATCCTGGACTTCCACCACGACGCATCTTGCTGGGCTCAGATGTGCCCAGTCCAGTGAATCCACCTTCTGGTTGCCACTTTCACACCCGCTGTCCGCACAGCGTAGAAATTTGCAAAACATCGGTGCCCACACTCACACCAGACGATCCTCATCCAGTGGCCTGTCATGTGTGGCCAGAATTAGCCCCCGTGGCCAATCTGATGACCCACCGACCCAACGACGATCAAGCGCAGCATTTGAAATGGCTGCAATCGGCCTTTTTGCCAACCCCCTCATTCACGACCGCAGGAGAACATTCATGAATTCCCAAGCACGCCACATCTTGCTTGCCGCCATCACCAGTGTGTTGACATTGGCGCATGGCTTGACCCATGCCCAAACATTGCGGGTGGGGTTGGCTGAGGACCCGGATGCGCTAGATCCTACGCTGGCACGCAGCTTTGTCGGGCGCATTGTGTTCTCCAGTTTGTGTGACAAACTGTTTGACATCGACGAAAAGCTCAACATCGTGCCGCAATTGGCAGCCGGTTACGAATGGTCAGCCGACAGCAAAGCCCTGACCCTCAAATTGCGCACTGGTGTGACCTTTCACGATGGGGAAAAGTTCGATGCTGCGGCCGTGAAGTTCAATCTGGAACGTCACAAGACGCTGGCAGGCTCGAATCGCCGAGGTGAGTTGGCCCCCATCACCAGCATCGATGTGATCGACCCGACCACTGTGCGTTTGAATCTCAGTGCGCCGTTTGCACCCTTGCTGGCCCAATTGACCGATCGTGCGGGCATGATGGTCTCGCCCAAGGCAGCCCAGGCTGCTGGCGATAAATTTGCCAACCATCCGGTCTGCTCTGGCCCCTTCAAATTTGCCGAACGCGTCCCGCAAGATCGCATCGTGCTGGAGAAATTTTCCAATTATTGGAACAAAGATGCCATTCACTTTGACAAAGTCATCTATACCCCCATTCCTGATGCCACCGTGCGGTTGGCCAACCTGAAGTCGGGTCAACTCGATTTCATTGAGCGCATGGCCACCAATGACGTGGAATCCATGTTGAAAGACAAGAAATACAAAGTTTCACGCATCACTGAAATTGGCTATCAAGGCATCACCATCAACATCGGCAAAAGTGATCTGGCCAAGAAAAATCCATTGGGCAGTGATGCTCGAGTGCGTGAGGCCTTTGAACTGTCCCTGGACCGTCAAGGTTTGGCCCAGGTGGTCATGGACAACGAAGCCCTGGTGGGCAATCAATGGGTGGCACCCAACAGTCCTTTTTATGCCAAGAACATGCCCATGCCCAAGCGCGACATCGACAAGGCACGGGCTTTGCTCAAAGCCGCTGGCGTGGATCGGCCCAGTTTTACCTTGGTCACCCCCACCGCCTCAGATTCGCAGCGTTTGGCCTTGGTGATCCAAGCCATGTCACGAGAGGCTGGTTTTGATGTCAAGATTCAATCCACCGAATTCGCGACCTCTTTGAACATGGCAGACAAGGGTGAGTTTGAGGCTTATCTGCTGTCTTGGAGCGGTCGCCCCGACCCTGATGGCAACATGTTCAGTTTCCATGGCTGCAAACAACCGCTGAACTATTCGGGTTATTGCAAGCCAGAGGTGGATGCTTTGTTGAATCAGTCACGCTCAGAGCGTGATCCCGCCAAGCGTAAAAAAATCATGGAGCAAATCACCGCCACGGTGCTCAACGATCGCCCCATCATTTACTTGTACCACCGCAATTGGCTGTGGGCATACAACGCCAAATTGAACGGTGTTCGCAACATCCCTGATGGCCTGCTGCGTGTCTCAGGCTTGAAACTGGCGTCATGACCTCTTACTTGGTCAAGCGCCTGGCGGCCATCCTGCCCACCTTGCTCTTGGTGTCCATGCTGATCTTTGGGCTGCAACAGTTGTTGCCCGGAGATCCGGCCAAAATTTTGGCCGGAGAAGAACAAGACCCCAATGTGGTGGCCTATCTCACCGCCAAATTGCACTTGGATGAGCCTTTGCCCGTGCGCTATGGCTACTGGCTGGCAGGTGTGATCCAGGGCGATTTGGGTGAATCCATGCGCAATCAGTCGCCGGTGCTTGAGCTGATATGGCAGAAATTGCCAGTCACGGCAGAGCTGGCTTTGTTGGCCATGTGCGTGGCCCTGATCATTGGCTTGCCTGCAGGCATCGTCTCGGCCGTGGGCCGAGGCAAGTTTTGGGATTACGCGGCCAACGTGTTTGCGTTGTGGGGGCTGTCCACCCCCAATTTTTGGCTGGGCATCTTGCTGATCATGTTGTTTTCTGTGCATTTGGGTTGGTTGCCCGCCTCAGGCTATGTCAGCCCCACTGAAGACTTGTTGGGCAATCTGGCCAGCATGATCATGCCGGCTTTTGTGCTGGGCAATGCCATTGCGGCCATCCTCATGAGACATACCCGCAGTGCCATGCTGCAAGTGATGCAGTCTGACTACATCCGCACCGCACGGGCCAAAGGCCTGAGCGAGCGCACGGTGGTCGTCAAGCACGCTTTGCGAAATGCCCTCACGCCCATCATCACTTTGGGTGCGCTGGAATTGGGCACTTTGTTCTCGGGTGCCGTACTGACCGAACAAGTCTTTACCATTCCCGGTTTTGGCAAACTGATTTTGGACGCTGTGTTCAATCGCGATTACGCTGTGGTGCAAGGTGTGGTGTTGTTCACGGCCACCACCCATGTGATGCTGAACTTATTGGCCGACTTGGCTTATTTTTGGGTCAATCCGAGGTTGCGCAAATGAGCCAGAGTTTGAGCCACATCGCTTGGTTGCGTTTGCGTCAAAGGCCCAGTGCCTTGTTGGGTTTGGTGGTGGTCTTGGGCTTCATCTTGGTCGCTGTTTTGGCGCCCTATGTGGCCACGCAAGACCCCATTGCGACCAGCTGGGGGGCCATTCGCAAAGCACCCAGTGCGGCCCATTGGTTCGGCACGGATGAAATTGGGCGTGATGTCTTGTCGCGCGTCATTTGGGGCGCACAAGCCTCGCTTTTGGCGGGTGTGATCTCGGTCAGCATCGCATTGCTGATCGGTGTCCCCATTGGTTTATTGGCGGGTTTTTGGGGAGGATGGGCCGATGCGCTCATCTCTCGATTGACCGATGCGTTCCTGGCTTGTCCATTTTTGATTCTGGCCATTGCACTGGCTGCATTTTTGGGTCCCAGCTTGGCCAATGCCATGGTGGCCATCGGCATCACGGCAGCACCTATTTTTGTGCGTCTGACTCGCGGGCAGGTCTTGCAAATCAAAGTCGAAGACTTTGTCGAGGCGGCACGCGCAGTCGGCAACCCACCTTGGCGGATTGCCTTGGTGCACATTTTGCCCAACATCCTGCCACCCTTGCTGGTGCAATCCACGCTGTCGATTGCATCGGCCATCATTGCCGAGGCCAGTTTGTCGTTTTTGGGCCTGGGTCAACAGCCACCGGCTCCCAGTTGGGGCAGCATGCTCAACACCGCGAAGAACTTCGTTGAACAAGCCCCTTGGATGGCCATTTGGCCCGGAATGTCCATTTTCTTATTGGTGCTGTCTTTCAATCTGTTGGGTGACGGTCTCAGGGATGCCCTGGACCCCAAACAGCGTGGATGAAAGGATCTGGACTTTCTGGAGTCAAATGGGCGACTTGTCCACGCATGGTTTTATTCGATTGACAAACTGTATTTGCCTTTGAATACTTTGTCGGTCAATTGATCAATGAGAAAGGCGTGGCATGAGCCGACCCTATTTACCCACTCGACGCGATTTGGT
>CAWUNN010000229.1:0-4137 GCA_963923185.1 uncultured Limnohabitans sp.
CAACGCGAGAATCTTGATTTGACGGAGTCATGACATGGGAAGCAACTTACAACTTCAATCGGCCGACGGCTTCAAATTCGATGCCTATGTGGCCCAACCCACCCAAGCGCCTCGGGCGGCCGTGGTGGTCTTGCAAGAGATCTTCGGCGTCAACGAGCACATCAGGAAAGTGGCCGACGGCTACGCCCAGGCTGGCTATTTGGCGATTGCGCCGGCCACGTTCGCACGATCAAAAACGGACGTTGAGTTGGGCTATACACCCGACGACATGAACGCTGGCTTTGCCCTGAAAACGGCCATTGAAAACCTGCCTGCTCCGGGCGTGATCGCCGACATTCAAACTGCGGTCAACCATGTCGCGGCCCAATGCAAAGGCAAAGTGGGCGTGGTGGGTTACTGCTGGGGTGGCCTGCTGACCTGGCGCAGCGCGGCTTTGGTCACTGGCCTGAGCGCTGCTGTGCCCTATTACGGCGGTGGTGTCACCACCGAGGCCGAGGCACAGCGCAAACCCTTGTGCCCGGTGCTGGCGCACTTTGGCGAAAAAGACCACTGGATTCCCCTGGACACCGTCGAGACCTTCAAAAAGGCGCAGCCTGGTGTCCAGGTGCATGTCTACGCCGCTGACCATGGTTTCAATTGCGAAGCCCGTGGCTCTTACGATGCTGCTGCGGCCCAGTTGGCACGTCAGCGCACGCTGGACTTCTTTGCCAAGCACTTGGCCTGAGGGTCGATCAAAGCATGCAAAAAGGGGCGCTGCATGCGCCCCTTTTTGCTGCGTGCAACGTGGCACATTCAACGACGCAGCAACACCTCGGCGGCATCGAGTGCAAAGTAGGTCAAGATGCCGTCAGCGCCAGCCCGCTTGAATGCCAAGAGGCTCTCCATCATCACCGCTTCGCGGTCCAGCCAGCCGTTTTGGGCGGCAGCCATCAGCATGGCGTATTCGCCTGACACCTGGTAAGCGTAGGTGGGCACGCCAAACTCATCTTTGACTCGGCGCACGATGTCCAGGTACGGCATGCCAGGCTTGACCATCACCAAGTCGGCGCCTTCTTGAATGTCCATGGCCACCTCACGCAAAGCCTCTTCGCTGTTGCCCGGGTCCATCTGATAGACCTTCTTGTTGCTCTTGCCCAAATTGCTGGCCGAGCCCACCGCATCGCGAAATGGCCCGTAAAAAGCACTGGCGTACTTGGCGCTGTAGGCCATGATGCGGGTGTGTACATGACCGGCGGACTCGAGTGCTTGGCGAATGGCCCCAATGCGCCCGTCCATCATGTCGCTGGGGGCCACAAAGTCCACCCCGGCCTCGGCTTGGGTCAAGGCTTGCTGAACCAGCACTTGCACCGTGGGGTCGTTCATGATGTAGCCACTGTCGTCCAACAAGCCGTCTTGACCGTGGCTGGTGTAGGGGTCCAGTGCCACATCTGTCAACACACCCAAATCGGGATAATGTTTTTTCAGCTCGCGCACCACCCTGGGCACCAGTCCGTTGCGGTTGGCCGCCTCGCGGCCATCGGGGGTTTTCAGCGAGGCATCGATCACCGGAAACAAGGCCATGACCGGCACGCCCAATTTGACGCAGCGCTCGGCCACGGGCAACAGCAAGTCCAGGCTGAGCCGCTCCACTCCGGGCATCGAGGCCACGGCCTCGCGCCTTTGTTGGCCATCCAGCACAAACACCGGATAAATCAAATCATCTACCGACAGTGAGTGCTCACGCACTAGGCGGCGAGTGAAATCATCGCGGCGCAAACGACGCATCCGCGTGGCGGGGTAGGTAGAGGGCAAAAGGGTTTTCATGTTGAAAATTGTCCTCTATACAGCTTGAAATGTCCATTTCAACAGACACCCACATGTCACCCAGTCATTGTTGCCAAAACACCACATTAAATGGGGGTCAGACCCCAATTAAATGGGAAGGGAAAGTCAATCACAGGGTGACAGCCGCGCCATGAGCGGCCATCTTCTTATAAAATTGATAACTGAGAGCGCGAGCTCTCCCCGCTTCACCTCCCTGAGCGGGGGCTGCTGTCGGGATCGACAGCGGTCTTTGCGGCCCGGCTTTGTCCGGGCTTTTTTTGTCCAAACCAAGGCCAGATCTACACTAGCGTCATGCTTTGGATCAAAACCCTGCACATTGTTTTGGTGGCCAGTTGGTTTGCTGGGCTGTTTTATTTGCCCCGCATCTTTGTCAATTTGGCCATGGTCGAGGCGGGCTCAACGGCAGAGCGCGCGCGTTTGTTGATGATGGCGCGCAAGCTGCTTCGTTTCATGAACATCTTGGTGGGCCCAGCCTTGCTGTTGGGATTGGTGCTGTGGTTGTATTACGGCATTGGCAAAGGGCCAGGCCAGCCGTGGATGCACGCCAAATTGTTGTTGGTGTTGTTGGCGTTGGGGTACCACCACCTGTGCGGGCGCATCTTGCGCCAAATCGAGACCGATACCGTACAGCGCAGCCACCTTTGGTACCGCGGTTTCAACGAGTGGCCGGTCTTGATCATGTTGATCACGGTGGCGTTGGTGGTGATCAAGCCCGCCGATTTGGGTGAGTTCTTTTTGCACCTGACTTTGCCGGTCATCGCGCTGATTGTGTTGGCCTGGGTCACCATCCGTGCTCAGCGCCGCTGAGCGCTTGGGTTGCTGGTCATGACCGCGTCTCAAGGTCAAACCTCTGCCCGTCCACTGGCTTGGCTGTATGCCGCGTTGATTGTCTACGCCAGTTTGTATCCATTTGGGACCTGGAGAAATCAAGAAATCATGCCCTGGGCCTTCCTGTGGGCGCCGCGCACACCGTATTGGTCCACCTTTGATGTGGTGTCGAATTTACTGGGCTATGCCCCTTTGGGATTTTGGATCGCCCTGGCCAGATTGCGATTAGGGCATTTGAAGGGCGCCTTCTGGCAGGGAGCTGTATCGGGTGCAGCGCTTTCTTTTGTCATGGAATGTTTGCAAAGCTATTTGCCCATGCGTGTGCCTTCGATGGCCGATTGGCTGCTCAACACCGTAGGTGCTGGCTTGGGGGCCAGTCTGGCCGTGGCTTTGGAGCGTCGTGGTGTGTTGATGCGCTACAGCGCCATGCGCAAGCGCTGGTTTGTGCCCCAAACCCACGGCGCTTTGCCTTTGTTGGTCACCTGGCCATTGGCGTTGTTGTTTCCTCTGTCCATTCCGTTGGGTTTGGGTCATGTGCAAGAGAAACTAGAGGGCTGGTTGGCTTCGATTTTGGTGGATACGCCTTGGTTGAGTTGGATGCCTGCTCGACAAGCCGAGGCTTTGCCCCTGATGCCCGCCACGTACACCTTGTGCGTGGCCCTGGGGCTGGTGTTGCCTGTGTTGTTGGCTTATTCTGTCTTGCCACAACGTCGCATGCGATTGCATGCCTTGTGGTTGCTGCATTTGGCGGCCCTGTTGGTCACCAGTTTGTCGGGTGCGCTGACCCATGGCCCGTTGTCGGCTTGGGCTTGGTTGACGCCTCAGTCGCTGTGGGGCTTGTTTTTGGGTTTGTTGCTGGGTTTGTTGGCCAGTGCGTTGAGCATGCGAACCTGCTTGGTGCTGTTGTTGGTGCTGGTTTGTGTGTTTTTGGCCATGGTCAATCAGGCCCCTGCCAACAGTTATTTTGATCACAACCTCAAGGTTTGGGAACAAGGTCGCTTCATCCGATTCAATGGCTTGGCGCAATGGCTGGGGTGGCTGTGGCCCTATGCCCTGGTGGCCGATGTCATGCGTCGTTTGGCCAGGGCCTGAAATAATCACACCATGACAAAAGCCCATTCATACTATCAACACCATGTGTTCTTTTGCCTGAATCAGCGCAAAGAGCCCGAAGCTTGTTGTGCCCAACATGGCGCCCAAGCCGCGTTTGACCATTGCAAAGCCAAAGTGAAACAAATGGGCCTGGCGGGTCCGGGCGGTGTGCGCGTGAACAAGGCGGGTTGTCTGGACCGCTGTGCTGGCGGGCCCATCATGGTGATTTATCCCCAAGAGACTTGGTACACCTTCGTGGACACCAACGACATCGATGAGATTGTGGACAAGCATTTGAAAAATGGCGAAATCGTCGAACGCTTGCTGACGCCTCCTGACGTGGGGCGTTGAAACTCATGAATGTCCACACCGAGAAACTCACGCTCCACGGGC
>CAWUNN010000230.1:0-4110 GCA_963923185.1 uncultured Limnohabitans sp.
AGGAGTCCGTCTCGTGGGCTCGGAGATGTGTATAAGAGACAGTTTAAAAATGGCGCGGCAATGAAGTCGGGTTGACGGGTGATGCCCAGGCCATGGGCGGCCGCCTGCAGCAAGGCCTCGCCGTTGTTGGCGGCCATGCGACCCTGGACTTGAACCGAAAACTCTTGCCCGTCTTGCAGGTAAGTCCAGCTGGAATGCATGCTGTCGTGGGCATACGACAGGCACACATGCTGGCTGAGCTGAGCCGGGGTGTGGGGCGTGCCATGGCGCGCCAGGTACTGGGGTGAGGCCAGCGTCAACAACTGGCATTGCCCCAGCTTGCGGGCCACATCACCTGGCTGCAATTGGGCGGTGATGCGCACCGCCAAATCGATGCCGTCTTCGATCAGGTTGCTGCGCCGGTCGGAAAAATCCATGCTCAGCTCGATGTTGGGGTGCTCATCGGCAAACCTGAGCACATCGGGCAACAGCAGATTCAAACCAAAGGACACGGGCAAAGCCAAGCGGATCTTGCCGCGCAAATCGCCCGTTTCTTTTTTCAAGCCGGTCTCGGCCGACTCGACCATGTGCAAAATGACCCGGCATTTTTCCAGGTAGGCGGCCCCCGCTGTGCTCAGGCTCAGCCGACGGGTGCTGCGGTTGATCAGTTTGACGCCCAGGCTTTTTTCCAGTGCCGCAATTTGGCGGGTGACCACCGACCGATCCAGGTCCAGCTGTTGGGCCACCGCGATGAAGCTGCCCGTCTCGGCCACCCGAACGAACATTTGCATGGCATGAAGTCTGTCCATTGTTGTAATTTTAGCAACAATGAATTGATATTGATGGTATTTTTTAAATCAGTGCAGAGGCCTACAGTCCTGGGCATAGGAGATCGAACACCATGTCTGCCTCACGTTTCAGTTTGTTTGTGCCGCACGGCTCACCCATGTTTGCCTTGGACCCAGGCCAAGCCGGTGCCGCCATGACCCAGGTGGCTCGCTTGTATGAAGAGCCTCGCGCCATCGTCATCGTCACCCCGCACTGGTTGACCGAGCGCGCCACGGTCAGCTTCAGTGCGCAACCCGAGACCATCCATGATTTTTATGGCTTTGACCAGGCCTTGTACCAAATGCAGTACCCGGCATCGGGTTGCCCAGAGGCCGCCCAAGTGGTGGTCGATGCCCTCCAATTGGCGGGCTTGCCAGTCGATCGTGCCGAGCGCGGTTTGGATCATGGTGCTTGGGTGCCTCTGCGACAGATGTTCCCCGAGGCCGATGTGCCGGTGGTTTCGGTTTCGGTGCAGCCGCATTTGGGGCCGCGCCATGCCTACGCGGTCGGTCAGGCGTTGGCCCCTTTGGTGGAGCAGGGCTTTTTCATCATCGGCAGCGGCAACATCACCCACAATTTAGGGGATTGGCGCATGGCCGAGATGCGCGGTTTGGGTGTGCCCGATTACGTGACGAGATTTTCAGATTGGATCGAGCAGCAGTTGCAGACCCAGCAAACCGAGGCCTTGTTGGACTACCGCTCTGAGCAAACCGATGGCGTGCGCGCACACCCCACCGACGAGCACCTGTTGCCCCTGTTCACGGCGCTGGGTGCAGGTGGAGCTAAGCCCCAAGCTCGGCCTTTTTTCAGAGGCGTCAGCAACCATGTGATCGCCATGGATGGTTATGTGTTTGAGGCCCGCCATGGCTGAGCGCTACCACGGGGTGGCCAAAAGCCTGCATTGGCTGATGGCTTTGGCCATTTTCGGCATGATGGGCTTGGGCCTCATCATGAAAGAGTTGCCCTTGTCGCCCGAGAAGTTGCAATACTATTCTTGGCACAAATGGACGGGGGTCAGTTTGTTTGTGCTGGCTGGGTTGCGTCTGCTTTGGCGCTGGACACACCCGGCGCCTGAGTTGCCCGCATCGATGCCGATGCTGCACCAGCGGCTGGCGCATGCCGGGCACGCGGCGCTTTATGTGTTGATGCTGGCCATACCGCTCAGTGGTTGGTTGATGAGCTCGGCCAAGGGGGTGCAAACCGTGTGGTTTGGCATTTGGCCCATTCCTGATCTGTTGGCCAAAGACAAAGCCTTGGGGGCGTGGCTGGCGCAAGTGCATGGGGCTTTGAATCTGGGGCTGGGTTTGATGTTGTTGGCCCATGTGGGGGCCGCACTGAAACACCACTGGGTCGACCGAGACGATGTTTTGAAACGCATGCTGCCCTGAATGGCCCATGCAACACAAGGAGTTGAGATGAAACACACATGGGCCGCATTGGCCTTGGCCATGACGGGCTTGGGTGCCCACGCGATCGAATACAAATCGGTGGTGGCCAACCAAAGTGAAATTGCCTTCGGCTACAAACAGATGGGGGTGGGCATGGAAGGGCGCTTCAAGTCTTTCAGTGCCAACCTGAACCTGGACCCAGCCAAACTGGCACAAGCCAAAGTCAGCATCGAGGTTGCATTGGCCAGCTTTGACACCGGCACCGAAGCCGATGACGAGGTCTCGGGCAAGGCCTGGTTCAACACCCAAGCGTTTCCCAAGGCCACGTTCACCGCCCGTCAAATCAAGGCCATCAGTCCCCAGCAGTGGGAAGTGACGGGTAGCTTGTCGATCAAGGGCAAGTCGCTTGAGGTCAAATTTCCGTTGCAATACACCGCGCAAGGCAAAAATGGGGTGTTCAAAGGCACCCTGAGCATCCACCGAGCCGACTTCAACATCGGCGAGGGCAACTGGTCCAAATTCGACATCGTCGCCAACGATGTTCAAATCCGTTTTCAACTGACCGCCCAATGAGGCATTTTTAAAAAAGGAAAACTCCATGAAACTCAAGTCCACTTTGGCCGCCATTGGCTTGCTGTCTGCTGCTTTGGTTCACGCAGAACCCGTGACCTATGTGATCGACGGTTCACACACCTTTCCGCGTTTTTCATACTCGCACTTTGGTTTTTCAACCCAGCTCAGCCGCTTTGACAAAACCACCGGCCAGGTGGTGTTCGATGCCCAAGCCAAAACCGGCTCGGTCGATGTGGTGATCGACACCCGTTCGGTGAACACCGGCTTTGCCGATTTCAATGGTCACATCCAAGCGGAAGACTTCTTGGACACCGCCAAATTCCCCACGGCCACATTCAAATCGACCAAGGTGGTGTTTGAAGGCGAACAACCCAAGTCCATCGACGGCGTGCTGACGATCAAAGGTGTCTCCAAGCCCGTGACCTTGACCGTGACCGAGTTCAAGGCCACGGCTCACCCCATGCTGAAAAAACCGGCCTTGGGTGCCAACGCCACCACCACCATCAAGCGCACCGAATTCAATGCCGGCAAATATGCGCCCTACGTGGGCGACGATGTGCGCATTGACATTGCCATCGAAGCCATCGCCCGCTGAAAGATCGCCCAACCAGGCCTGAGCCCGCAGGTTCAGGCCTGCAAGCGACGCTCAACCCGATCGATGTTGCCCACATGGGCATCGAGCATGGCTTGCAACTGGGCTTGGATGTGGGGCTCGGACACGCGCGGAATCAGCGCTTGCAACTTGCGCACCACCCAGGCTTGACCGCGATTCAAAAAAACCAGGCGTTCGCCCAGATCGGCGATCGCCATGGCTTTGCCATGAAAGGCGCCTGTTTGATCCGAGGGCGTGCCGGCCAACTCGCGAATCAGCTGCAGCAACAGCCCGCACCAATGCACCTCGTCGCGCTGGATGTCTTGCACCAAGCCGTGCAAGTCAGAGTCAAGCGGGATCTGAGCGGCGGTTTCACGCGCCACCCGCGCCCCGGCGCGCTCGGCCTCGAGCAACTCATTGAGGGCTGCCCATAATTCTTCAGGTGCGATGGCGTCGGTGCTCATGGCGTTCAGTGTTTGTGCATGCCCGATGAGGCCATGGATTTCACGGGCAACTGCACTTCCATCGTGGTGGACCGACCCGTTGCATCTTGGAAGGTCAGGGTCAGGGGCACGGCAGAGTCGGCCGTGACCGGTGACTTCAGATCCATCAGCATGATGTGATAGCCACCCGGCTTGAGCTCGATGGTTTTGCCAGCAGGCAATTCAAGGCCGTTGCCCAAGGCCGTCATTTTCATGACGTCTTTGTCCATTTTCATTTCATGCAACTCAGCCTGTCTCTTATACACAT
>CAWUNN010000231.1:0-4092 GCA_963923185.1 uncultured Limnohabitans sp.
GCAAGAACGAGCTGATGAGCCCAATGGCCGCCAACCTCAGCAACAAAGACTTGAACGACCTGGCCGCTTACTTTTCAGCGCAAAAAGCCCCTGCCCCCAGCCAGGTCATGACCGATGAGTTGGCCAGCAAAGGACACGCGGCAGCTGTGCAGTACGCCTGTGTGGCCTGCCATGGTGCCCAATTACAAGGTCAACAGCAAATGCCCAGATTGGCGGGACAGCATCGCGATTACCTGCGGGCTCAGTTGCTGGCCTTTCGCAGCGGCCAGCGCCAAGACTTGGATGGCACCATGAGTTCGGCGGCCCAATCGATTGCAGCACCAGACGTGGATCTGTTGGCCGAGTACATGTCTGCGCTGCAACCGAAATAAGCCACAGGCTCAGGCCTGAGCCGTTTCCACCTCTTGGCCACTGCGAATCAAGTGATCAAAAGCGCTGAGTGCGGCCTTGGCCCCCTCGCCCGCTGCGATCACGATTTGCTTGAACGGCACGGTGGTGACATCACCCGCAGCAAACACGCCTGGCAAGTTGGTCTGGCAACGCTCATCGATGACGATTTCACCGGATCGGTTGAGCTCGATCGTGCCCTTTAAAAATTCTGTGTTGGGCACCAAGCCAATTTGCACGA
Source organism: uncultured Limnohabitans sp. (assembly GCA_963923185.1). Lineage (GTDB taxonomy): Bacteria > Pseudomonadota > Gammaproteobacteria > Burkholderiales > Burkholderiaceae_C > Limnohabitans. Next base: position 629 of record CAWUNN010000231.1, read on the forward strand.
ATACACCCTCGAGCTCGATGTGGTGATCTTGACCGCTGACGCGATCCAGCCACCGCAAGCCATTGACCTTTTGGCCGTCACCGGTGATCTCGGTGGTTTGTGCTTGGGTCAAGATGGTCACGTGGGGCAAGCTTTGCAATTTGCTCACCAGCACCGCATCGGCTTTGAGTTGTTCGCCAAACTCAATCAAGGTGACGTGCGAGACGATGCCAGCCAAATCGATGGCCGCTTCAACGCCCGAGTTGCCTCCACCAATGACGGCCACTCGCTTGCCCTTGAATAAAGGGCCATCGCAATGCGGGCAATAGGCCACGCCCCGATTGCGATATGCATCCTCGCCTGGCACCCCCACAGCGCGCCAACGCGCACCGGTGGACACAATCAGGCTGCGGGCGCTGAGCACGGCACCGTTGTCCAACTGCACGCCAATGGGTTGGCCATGTGCTGCGGGGATGATGCGGGCCACCTTTTGCCGCTGCACCAAATCCACGTCGTAAGCCCTCATGTGTGACTCGAGCGCCGCGGCAAATTTCGGCCCATCGGTTTCCAACACCGAGATGTAGTTTTCGATGCCCAAGGTGTCATTGGTTTGCCCGCCGATGCGCTCGGCCACCACGCCAGTTCGAATGCCCTTGCGCGCCGCATACACCGCCGCAGCGGCGCCCGCAGGGCCACCGCCCACCACCAGCACGTCATAGGTTTCGCGCTGATTCAACTCGGCAGCCACTTGGTCGCCAGAACGTGTGTCCAATTTGGCAATGATGTCCTCCAAGCTCATGCGACCCGAGGCAAACGATTGGCCGTTGCGCAGCACCAGAGGCACCGCCAAAATGTTGCGCCGCTGTACTTCTTCTTGATACAAAGCGCCATCGATCACCGTGGTTTGGATTTGCGGGTTGACCAAGGCCATCAAGGACAAGGCTTGCACCACATCGGGACAGTTGTGGCAACTCAGTGACATGTACACCTCGAACTGGTGCTCGCCACTGAGCTGGCGCACTTGCTCCAGCACCGCCGGCTCGACCTTGGGTGGATGGCCACCGGCCCACAGCAAGGCCAGCACCAACGAGGTGAATTCGTGCCCCAGCGGCACCGCAGCAAAACGCAGGCGTGCCGTGCTGCCTTGGCGAGCGATGGAGAAGGACGGCTGACGTGGATCGTCCCCGTCTTCACGCACCGTGATCAGGTCAGACATGGCGCCCAAGGCGCGCAGCAACTCGCGCATCTCCAGTGCGCCATGGCTGTCATCCAGCGTGGCCACCAATTCGATGGGCAACGTCAAGCGTTGTAAATAAGCCTGCAATTGGGATTTGAGTGTGTCGTTCAGCATGGTGTCACCAGAGATGTCAAGGGTTGATATCAGATCTTGCCGACCAAGTCCAAAGACGGGGCCAAGGTTTCAGCACCAGGCGTCCATTTGGCTGGGCAAACTTGACCTGGGTTGGCAGCGATGTACTGAGCCGCTTGAACTTTGCGCAACAGCTCTTTGGCGTCGCGACCAATGCCGTCGTCGGTGATCTCAATGGCCTTGATCACGCCCTCGGGGTTGATCACAAAGGTGCCGCGCAAGGCCAAGCCTTCGGACTCGACCATCACGTCAAAGTTGCGGGTCAGGGTCCCGGTGGGGTCACCCATCATGGGGTACTTGATCTTGCCAATCGTTTCACTGGTGTCGTGCCAGGCCTTGTGGGTGAATTGGGTGTCGGTGGACACCGAGTAGATCTCAACGCCCATCGATTTGAAGGTGTCGTAGTGATCGGCCAGATCGCCCAACTCGGTGGGGCAAACAAAGGTGAAGTCTGCGGGATAGAAGAAAACGACCGACCATTTGCCCTTCAGGTCTTGGTCGGTGACGGTGATGAATTTGCCATTTTGGTAGGCATTGGCTTTGAACGGCTGGATGGTGGTGTTGATCAGGGCCATGGTGATTTCCTTTCAGTGGCTTCAGGGTTGATTGAAATTTTCAATGGACTTTTTAAATTCCATAGCCTGAATTGTAGGAAGAGCCCAGGGTTAATACCAATACTTTGTTTCAATGCCGGCTATAGAAAAAATTAATTGAATAATTTGAGTTGATAGTCAGCAGATGGGTCTGCCCTGTCACACGCCATCGCCATGCGACCTGGCTGTGCCGATAAACTCGACCCATCATTGTTGACCTTGCAAGCACCACCATGACCCTGCGCATCCACGGCATTCCCGCTTCACGAGCCATCCGCCCGCTTTGGGCTGCCACCGAATTGGGGCTGAACTTTGAGCACATCCCCACCGATTACAAAGGTGGCCACACCCGCACACCAGAGTTTTTGGCCATCAACCCCAATGGGCACATCCCTGTGCTGATCGACGACACGCCACATGGCGAGGTGGTGGTGTTTGAGAGCATGGCTTGCGCGCTGTACATCGCCAAGGCCCACGGCAAGGGCGATGCAAGCGATTTGTCATGTGCCAATTTGAAAGAAGAGGCTCAAGCCCTGCGTTGGTCGTTTTGGACCGTCACCGAGCTGGAAAAAGATGCCCTGACGGTGCTGATGCATCGCATGGCCATGCCCGAGGCCGAGCGCAAAGCCGACCTGGCCGAGGCCGCTGAAGCCCGTCTGCGGGTGCCCTTAAGGGTGCTAGAAGGCGCGCTCAGTCAGCAAGCTGCAAAGGGTGCCGATCACCTGTGCGCGACGCGTTTCACCATCGCCGATTTGTGTGTGGCCAGTGTGGGCATGTGGATCAGACCCTCATCTCAATTGATGGCCGAATTTCCGCAGACCGCCGCTTGGCTCAAGCGCTGCTTGGAGCGGCCAGCGCACCAAGCCGCACGCAAACTGGGACGCTGAACATTCACTGCGGTTGCAGGTTCATGGCCCGGGCAATGTCGCGATAACGGGTGGTGTGATCGGCATACACCTTGGCCATCGCTGTCAGTGGCTGAGGCCTGGGCACGATCATGGCTTGGTCTTCCAAAGCGGCTCGAATCGCTGGGTCATTGGCCACCTCGCTCAGGGCTTTGTGCAAGGCCTGCACCACTGGCTCAGGCGTGTCTTTGCGCACAAAAAAACCGGCCCAAGTCTCAAACACAAAACCCTTCATGCCGTTGGCCTCTTGCATGGGAGGTGACTTTTTAAAGTACGACTGGCGCTCGGCAGACAAGACCACTGGCGCTTTCAATTTGCCATCTTCGACCAACTGCACATAGCCCTTGCCGTACACCGTCATGAACACATCGACCTGCCCCGCCATCAAATCTTGCAAGGCAGGTGCACCACCCTTGTAGGGGACATGGGTCATTTCAATGCCACTGACCTTGGAGAGATGCTCACCCAACAGGTGGTACATCGAACCTGGACCCACGCTGGCATACGTCAAAGGTTTGTTCTCGGCAGCGGCTTTGCGCGCCGCCGCCAAAAACTCATCGCCGTTGCTGGCTGGGAAGTCCTTGCGCGCCAACATCACCAATGGGTTGACCGTGATCA
>CAWUNN010000232.1:0-4081 GCA_963923185.1 uncultured Limnohabitans sp.
TTGACCACGGGCACGTAATCTTCGGGCAAATGCCTCGAATCGGTCCTCGGGTAGGTCAAAGCCTTGTGGCGTTCATACAGGCTTTGGGCCAGCGCCAGGGTGGTTTTGGCCGAAAAACCAAATCTGCCATTGGCTTCGCGCTGCAAACTGGTCAGGTCAAACAGGCCTGGGCTGGCCTGGGTGGCGGGCTTGCTTTCTTCGCTGACCAAACCAGTGCGGCCGTTGACGGCCTCGGTGATGGCCACGGCCTCTTTGAGGCTCCAAAGCCGATCGGCTTTGATTTCGGCGTCATCGGTTTTTTTCCAGGCTGGGTCAAACCATTTGGCCGCATACATCCCGGCTTGGGCTTGGAACTGGGCGTGGACCTCCCAGTAATCTCGACTGACAAAGCGCCTGATTTGTTCTTCTCGCTCGACCACAATGGCCAAAGTCGGGGTCTGTACACGCCCCACGGTGGTCAAGAAAAAACCACCGTCGCGTGAATTGAATGCCGTGAACGCTCGGGTGCCATTGATGCCCACCAGCCAATCCGCCTCTGAGCGACTGCGCGCAGCAGCAGCCAGACCTTGCATGTCGTCCTCGGGGCGCAAATGGGCAAAGCCGTCGCGAATGGCTTGTGGAGTCATCGATTGCAACCACAGGCGCTGCACCGGTTTGCCCAAACCTTTGCCACCCCCAGCGTATTGCTCGATCAGGCGAAAAATCAGTTCGCCCTCGCGCCCGGCGTCACAAGCGTTGATGAGTCGGGTCACGTCTTTGCGCTTGGCTTGCTTGACCACCGCATTGAGGCGGGTTTTGGTTTTGTCCACCGGCTTGAGGTCAAAGTGAGGTGGAATGACCGGCAAATGGGCAAAGCTCCACTTGCCCCTTTTGACGTCGTATTTTTCGGGTGCTTGGATTTCAACCAGGTGGCCCACGGCACTGGTGACCACGTACCGCTCGTTTTCAAAGTGGTCGTCGTGCTTGTCAAATTTGCCTGCCTCGGGGGTCAAGGCGCGCACGATGTCTTGGGCCACTGAAGGTTTCTCGGCGATGACCAATGTCTTGCTCATGTTCACTCTCTTTGTTCCGGTGCACAGCAGACTGTTCATCTGCTGTGCTTACAATGCAACCTCGCGCGTGCGTACGCGCATGCGCGCACGCACACGCGTGCACATGTATTCAACTTACCAGAGTTTTGCCTTGTCGACAAAAACCCCACATTCCGCACGTCGCATCCAAGCCCGCAGGTCTGGGGTCCATGGCAAAGGCGTGTTTGCCCTCAGTCCGATCGCTGCCGGTGAAACCATCATCGAATACACCGGCGAGATGATCAACTGGGAAGAAGCCTTGCGCAGGCACCCACATGACCCCAGTGACCCCTATCACACTTTTTATTTTCACATCGATGAAGACCATGTGATCGACGCCTTGTATGGGGGCAACTCTTCGCGTTGGATCAACCACTCGTGCCAACCCAACTGCGAAGCCGACGAAGTCGATGGTCGGGTGTTCATCAAGGCTTTGCGAAACATCGCCACCGGCGAAGAATTGAACTACGACTACGGCTTGGTCATTGATGAGCCCCTGACACCAGATCTCAAGGCCCAATATCCTTGCTGGTGTGGACAACGCAAGTGTCGGGGCACTTTGCTGGCCCGAGAAGAGCCCAAAAAGAAAAAGAAGAACAAGAAAAAAGGCAAAAAGAACTGAAGATGCACGATCCGCGCTGGCAACTTGAAGACTTGTGGCTGCAACTCAGCCCCTTGTGGCCAGAGATCAGCATTGAATGTGTCCCCACAATCGATTCGACCAACACCGAATTGACGCGCCGGGCTCGTTCGGGTCAAGCCCACCCCGTGCTGTTGGTGGCCCAGCACCAAACCGCAGGACGGGGACGATTGGGGCGCGAATGGATCACTCAACCGGATGGCGCTTTGACCTTTTCTTTGGGCTTGCCACTGAACCCGCCGCGATGGGAGGGTTTGTCCCTGGCGGTGGGTCTGGTGTTGGCCGATGCCCTGGACCCGCAAGGTCTCAAAGGCATGGGTCTGAAATGGCCCAACGACCTTTGGCATTGGCCCCAGCCCGAGGCCCCCGCCAAATTGGGTGGTATTTTGATCGAAACCCTGCAAGCTCCAGGTCAAAGCTTGGGTCGCTATGCAGTTGTGGGTGTGGGCATCAATGTGATGACGCCTCAAGGGGTCGCCAGCACCATTCATGCCCGTGGGCTCGACCACTGGGGCCCACCTCCCCACCCAGGGCAGGTGTTGACCCAAGTGGCAGCGCCTTTGTTGTCGATGCTGGTGGCTTTCAATCGACAGGGGGCCACTGCCTGGTTGAACCAATTTGCCCGCAGAGATGTGTTGCTGAACCAACTGGTTCAAACCAGCCAAGGGGTGCAAGGGCATGCCCGTGGCATCGATGAGACCGGCGCCTTGCTCTTGGACACGGACCAAGGTCGCTTGCGCATCGACAGCGCCGAGGTGAGTGTGCGACCTTTAAAATCAATCTCATGAAGTGGTTGACCGCATTGCTGCTGTTGCTCAACGTCTTGTGGGCCGCGTGGGCCCATGACGCATTGCAGGCCTGGGGTTGGGGTCCAGGCCCCTTGCATGAACCCGAGCGCATCGAAAACCAACTGCGTCCAGATGCCTTGCAACCCGCACAGGTATGATGCCCCCACATGGAGGATGTGATGTTGCAACTTTATTTTGCCCCTGGCGCTTGCTCTTTTGTGCCCCATGCCATGCTGGAAGACAGTGGCCTGAGCTTTGAGCCGGTCATGCTGAAACTGCACAAAGGCGAGCAAAACGCCGAACCGTTTCGAAGCATCAATCCGCGCGGACAAGTGCCCGTGTTGGTGCAAGACGGCGTGGCCTTGAATCAAATTGTGGCGATTTGCCTGCACATCGATCAACGGTGTCCTGAACGCGAGTTTTTTCCACGGGACCCCATGGCACGCAGCCAAGCCCTGTCGTTGCTGGCTTGGATGAACAACACGGTGCACCCGACATTCACCCACGTGTTCATGCCACAAAAATACCACGACGATGCTGGTGTTCAGGCCAGCATCAAGCAGCACGCCGTGTCGCAATATGGCCGTTTACTGGATGAATTGCAACAGCATGTGCAAACTGCGCATGCCCAAAAACAAGAGTGGCTCAGCGGCAAGCGCTGGGGTCCTTTGGATGTCTATGCCCTGACCTTGACGCGCTGGGGCAGCATGGCTGGGCACGACCCGCTGAGCCGACCCACCCTTTGGGCGCATGTGCAACAAGTGGCAGCCCAGGCGGGCGTGGCCCGCACCATCGAGCGCGAGCGACTGCCTTTGAACATGTTCAAAGCCTGATCAACCCACGCTGGGAAAGCGCACCGAAAAGCGCACACCCGGCATGGGCCGACCTGGGTGAGCCGCTTCCAAATGAATCTGTGCCCCATGTTGCTGAGCAATCTCTTGAACAATGGGCAGCCCCAAGCCTGAGCCGTCGACCTCGTTGCCCAAAGCCCGGTAAAAAGGCTGAAAAATCAAGTCGTGCTCGCTCTCGGGCACCCCGGGCCCGTTGTCCTCGACTTGAAACACCACCACATGGCCAAAACGATCGGCCAGCACACGCACCGTGACCACACCCACTTGCTCTGGCGTCGATGGCGTGTAATTCAAGGCGTTGTCCACCAGGTTTCGCATCAGTTCTTTGAGCAAAGTGGGATTGCCCTCGACTTTGACGCCCAAGCTGCCCGGCTCTAAACCCTCGTAGCCCAAGTCCACCCGTTTGTCCATGGCGCGCGTCAATGAGTCTTGCAGCACATCGGTGACCAGTTCGACCAAATCACACGCCTGGCGGCCCAGGCTGGCGCCACCGCTTTCGGCACGCGCCAAGGCCAATAACTGATTGACCGTGTGGGTCGCTCGCATGCTGGCGCGCCCAATGAGTTGCAATGATTGCTTGAGCTCAGCGGTGCTTGAGTTTTCACGCTGAGCCAAATCGGCTTGCATGCGCAACCCCGCCAAAGGGGTCTTGAGTTGATGGGCCGCATCGGCCAAAAATCGCTTTTGGGTGGCGATGGACTCTTTCAGTCGGGTCAGCAATCCGTTGATGGA
>CAWUNN010000233.1:0-4079 GCA_963923185.1 uncultured Limnohabitans sp.
CCGATCCATCCAATTTTGTTTGCCATGTGAATTGCTTTCAAAAGTCAAAGAAAAAACGATCACTCAAAAGATTCAGTCAACGCGCGCACCCGTTTGTTTGACCACGGGCCCCCACTTGCGGGCTTCGGCATTGACATAGGCTTCGGTCGCTGCCCGATCCAGGCGCAACGTCTCCAATGCCTGCGAGCTGAAGTTGTCGATGATGGCTTTGCTGGTCATCAGCTTGTTGATCTCGACATTCATGCGTTGCAAAATTTCTTCAGGAGTGCCAGCTGGCGCGAACACGCCAATCCAAGTGTTGGACTCAAAGCCTGGGTAACCTAACTCGGCCACGGTGGGCACATCGGGCATGGCGCCGCTGCGTTTGGCACTGGTGACTGCAATGGGGCGCACCCTGCCAGCGCGGGCCAATTGCACGGCTGGGGGAATCGAGGTAGATCCCACAGGCACCTGCCCACTGACCACGGCGTTGGCTGCTGCAGCGGGTGAAAAAGGCACATGCTGGATGTCGACCTTGGCCAGGTTATGGAACAACATTTCGGCACCCAGGTGGGTGGTGGTGCCATTGCCCGATGAGGCATAGCTGAGTTTTTCAGTCTTGGCCAACGTCAGCAATTCGGCCAAGTTGTTGGCCTTGACGCTGGGGTGCACATACAAGATGTTGGGCGAAACCCCCGCAATGGCCACAGCAGCCAGGTCTTTGCCCACCTCATAGCCAGCCTTGGCATACAAGCTGGGGTTGACCGAATAGGCCACGCTGTGCATCAAAAAGGTATGGCCATCGGCGGGTCCCCTGGCCACGCCCACCGTGGCAATGTTGCCCCCCGCTCCGGGCTTGTTCTCGATGATGATGGGTTGACCCAGCGCCTCGGACAATGGTGCGCTGATGGCACGGGCCACGATGTCAGTGGTTGAACCGGGCGGAAACGCCACCACGAGGCGCACCGGCTTGTCGGGCCAAGCCGCATGGGCCAGGCCGCAAGCCATCAGGCTGACTGCCAGCATCAGCCCATGCTGGATCTTTCGAACGGCGTGCATCGATTGCAACATGGCGCCCTCCTTCAAACCCGTTCAAGGATCACGGCGATGCCTTGCCCCACACCAATGCACATGGTGCACAAAGCATAACGGCCCCCTGAGCGGTGCAATTGATTGACTGCCGTGGTCGCCAACCTGGCTCCGCTGGCGCCCAAAGGATGCCCCAAGGCGATGGCACCACCGTTGGGGTTGACGCGCGGATCGTCGTCTTGCAAGCCCAATTGGCGCAACACCGCCAGGCCTTGGGCGGCAAAAGCCTCATTGAGCTCGATCACATCCATTTGTTCCAGTTTCAGCCCCGTCAAAGCCAACACTTTTTGCGTGGCAGGTGCCGGGCCGATGCCCATGATGCGCGGGGGCACGCCGGCAGTGGCCATGCCCACCACCCGGGCACGGGGCGTCAGACCATGGCGCGCGGCGGCCGCCTCAGAGGCCAGCAAAACGGCCACAGCGCCATCGTTGACGCCACTGGCGTTGCCGGCGGTGACGGTGCCATCGGGTCGGACCACGCCTTTGAGTTTGGCCAAGGTCTCTAGGCTGGTTTCACGCGGGTGCTCGTCTTTGGAGACCACGATGGCATCGCCCTTTTTCTGGGGGATGGTCACCGGCACGATCTCAGAATCAAAGACACCCGCCTTTTGGGCGGCTACTGCTTTGAGCTGACTGGCCAAAGCCATGCGGTCTTGGGACTCGCGGTCGATCTTGAAATCGGTGGCAACGTTCTCAGCGGTCTCGGGCATGGAGTCGACGCCGTATTTCTCTTTCATCAACTTGTTGATGAAGCGCCATCCGATGGTGGTGTCGTACACCGCATTGCTGCGACTGAACGCCGTGTCGGCTTTGGGCATCACAAAGGGCGCACGGCTCATGCTCTCGACCCCTCCGGCGATCATCAGCTCGGCGTCGCCACTGCGAATGGCACGGGCCGATGTGCCCACTGCATCCAGACCTGAGCCACACAAGCGGTTGATGGTGGCCCCCGGCACATCGATGGGCAAACCTGCCAACAAGCTGGCCATGTGGGCCACGTTGCGGTTGTCTTCACCCGCTTGGTTGGCGCAGCCATAGATGATGTCGGTGACGGCCTGCCAATCGACTTTGGCGTTGCGTTGCATCAGGGCACGCAGGGGAATGGCGCCCAAGTCATCGGTGCGCACACTCGACAAAGATCCGCCATAGCGTCCAAAAGGGGTGCGCACAGCGTCGCAAATGAAAGCGTGATTCATGGTGGTGTCTCCAACACTTGAAGTTTTAAAAATGGACAGGCATTCAATGGGCCAATGGCAAGCCGATGATGCGTGTCAGTTCCTCTCGCGTCAGCCCATCGACCATGTCAATGAGTTGAAGTCCTTTCGGGGTACAAGCCAGTGTGCACAAATCGGTGTAAATGCGTTTCACGCAGGCCACGCCCGTCAGCGGATAGGTGCATTGTTGCACCACTTTCGATTGGCCCTGCTTGGTCAGCAAGTCCATCATGACCCAAGTTTGTTTGGCTCCAGTGGCCAAATCCATGGCCCCGCCCACTGCCGGAATGGCATCGGGCTCGCCGGTGTGCCAATTGGCCAAATCGCCTTGGGCGCTGACTTGAAATGCACCCAATACACAGATGTCCAAATGACCACCGCGCATGATGGCAAAGCTGTCGGCGTGGTGAAAATAAGATCCACCGGCCAGCAACGTCACCGGCTGTTTGCCGGCATTGATCAGGTCATAGTCTTCATGGCCCGCTGCGGGCGCAGGCCCCATGCCCAAAATACCGTTCTCAGAGTGCAACAGCACTTCGCGGCTGCTTGAGATGTGGTTGGCCACCAAGGTGGGTTGACCAATGCCCAAATTCACGGTGGCTCCTTCGGGGATGTCTTGTGCGACGCGGGCCGCCAATTGGTCTTTGGTGCGACGGGTGTAACTCATGATTAGAATCCTCCGGCCTGGGTGGCCACACGAGGGATCTGGACGATGTGGGTGACAAAAATGCCAGGGGTGATGATGTGCTCGGGGTCCAACTCACCCAACTCAACCACATCATGGACAGTGGCCACGGTTTTTTTGGCGGCGGTGGCCATCACCGGTCCAAAATTGCGAGCCGCTTTGCGGTAGGTCAGATTGCCCCAACGGTCACCCCGCTCGGCTCTGATCAGTGCCAGATCGCCGTGGATCGGCTCCTCAAACACATACATGCGGCCATTGATCTCTCGGGTTTCTTTGGGCGTGCCATCGGCTTTCTTGGCCAATTCGGTGCCGTAACCTGTGGCCGTGAAAAAGCCACCGATGCCCGCACCCGCTGCGCGCATGCGCTCGGCCAAATTGCCTTGGGGCACCAGCTCCAGCTCCAGCTTGCCACTTTTGAACAAGCCATCAAAGACATAAGAATCGGTTTGACGCGGAAAGCTACAAATCAGTTTGCGCACGCGTCCGGCTTTGAGCAAGGCCGCCAGCCCCGTATCGCCATTGCCGGCATTGTTGTTGACGATGGTCAGCTCGCGAGCCCCTTGCTCAATCAGGCCATCGATCAACTCAGAGGGAATGCCGGCTGTGCCGAATCCGCCAATCAAAACAGTGGATCCATCACGGGTGCCTTGCAATGCAGCGGCAATGGAGGGTGAGATTTTGTTGATCATGGGGTCAATTATGAACCTTGCAGCGACCTGACGTCATGGTCTGGCATGTCTTGGGCGACAATCGCGACATGTTTACCCCGTCCCAAGCCGATGTCAGGCGTTTTTTTTGCCAAGTTCGCTCGAAACAAAAGCAAGGTTTGGTGCTGGATGCCATGGAAACACTGGCCGGTTTATGGATCCAAGAACACCCTGAATTCCATGCCGATTTGGACGATGTCGATCAGGCCCTGGGGCGCATGTACCAAGTCGAAGACGGCCAAACCAACCCCTTCTTGCACCTGTCCATGCATGTGTCGATCAGCGAGCAATGCTCGATCGACCAGCCCCAAGGGGTGCGTCAAGCGGTTGAATTGCTGGCCGCCAAAAGGAATTCTTTGCATGAGGCCCATCACCTGACCATGGAATGTCCTGTCTCTTATACAC
>CAWUNN010000234.1:0-4068 GCA_963923185.1 uncultured Limnohabitans sp.
GCCTGCAAGAGCGAGGATTTGCCCAGCCCGAGTTGAGTCAGATCACGTGCCCGATTGGCGTGCCGGGCATCGAGGGCAAAGAGCCCGAGGTCATCGCCGTGTCGGTGGCTGCTCAGTTGCTGATGTGGGGTGATATTCACCCACGCTCATCCCGGTGAATGGGCGTATCATGTAGCGATGGCGGGTTGATTCAAGCATCACTTCGACCCCAACGACATTGGACTTGAATCACACCATCATGGGCACAGCCACCATTCAAAACTTGATGCTTGAGCATCTCAAAAAGTTTCAAGCCACGCTCGGGCGACTTGAGCTGGGTTTGACTGAAATCAAAAATCGCGTGACCCACGTCGAGACCCACATCTCTCATGTGCAAAAAGACCTCTCTCACCTGCACGTTCAAACGGCACATGTGCATGTTCGAATCGATGATGCCAACCATCGCCTGGACCAAGTGAACCAACGCCTGGACCGCATCGAACGACGCTTGGAATTGAAAACAGGCGATTGATCAGACCAAAAACCGCCTGAGCGCCGCCAAGGTCTCTTCGGGCGATTCCAGCATTTGGTGATGCCCCATGGGCACCATCACCACTTGGTGGGTTTTGTGATGATCACGGGCCGCTTGAATCAAAGACTGAGCCGCCTTGGGGGTGGTCATCTGGTCTTGCTGTCCCAGCACAAACAGCACGGGGCACGTGATCTGGGCCATGGCCTGCAAGCCATTGGCATACTGATCGCAGGCTTTGAAGCCCAGGTGAAACACATTGACCTGTTGGTTCGAGCGCAACACCCGTCGGTTCAGTGCCAGGTTGACGCCATAGACCCAGGTGCCAGGCCCCAAGGCCGAGGGAGGGGGTGACAAGGTGGCCCGAGAGAACACATTGATCATGCGCATGGCTTTTTCAGGTTCATTCAAGGCCGCATCCAACAATGCCGGTGTGACTTTCATGGGCGAGGCCGTGCCCACCAACGCCAAGTGGGTGATTCGGTCCTTCAAGCGTGCCGCCGATTCGAGGGCAATCAGCGAGCCCCAGCTGTGTCCCACCAAGGCAGCACGCTCGATGCCTGCAGCGTCTAGCAATTGGCCAATGAACTCGGCCGCTTGTTCGACACTGCTGGGCGCATCTCCTGCGCTTTTGCAATGACCGGGCAGGTCGATGGCCAGCACATTCCAGCCGTGGTGTGCCAGATAGCGGCTTTGCAAAATCCACACGCTGTGGTCGCCCAGCACGCCATGGATGAAGACCACCGTGGGTTGGCCGCTTTGGTGGGCTTTGCCGCCGGTGTAAGCAAAAATGGGTGAGCCTTGGACATCGATGATCATGATCAGGCCTGTGCTTTCTCGGCCACACGAAGGGCGCGTTTCAAATCTTCGATCAAATCGTTGGGGTCCTCCAGCCCAATGGACAAACGGATGGTGCCAGGGCCAATGCCAGCGCCGGCCAAGGCTTCGTCGCTCATGCGAAAGTGGGTGGTGCTGGCGGGGTGGATCACCAAGGATCGGCAATCGCCCACATTGGCCAGGTGGCTGAAGATCTTCAGTGCCTCAATGAAGGCGCGTCCTTGGGCGCGACTGCCATTGATGTCAAAGCTGAAGACCGAGCCCGCGCCTCGTGGGCCAAAGCGCAACAGGCGCTGGGCCAATGCATGCGATGGGTGGTCTTCTAACAAAGGATGTCCCACCCTGGAGACCATGGGGTGTGCCGTCAAAAACTGCACCACTTTTTCAGTGTTGGCCATGTGGCGCTCCATGCGCAGGGGCAGCGTCTCAATGCCTTGCAAAATCAACCAAGCGGTGTGCGGGCTCATGCAAGCGCCAAAGTCGCGCAAACCTTCTCGGCGAGCGCGCAGCAAAAATGCGCCCACATTGGATTCATCGCTGAACACCATGTGATGAAAGCCGTCATAGGCCTGGGTCAACTCGGGGAACTTGCCTGAGGCCTCCCAATCGAAACTGCCACCATCGACCAGCACGCCACCGATCACGGTGCCATGACCGCTTAAGAACTTGGTGGCCGAGTGATAGACCAAATCGGCCCCCCATTTCAGCGGCTGGATCAGGTACGGTGAGGTCAAGGTCGAGTCGACCAACAGCGGCACTTGGGCCTCGTGGGCGATTTCAGCGATGGTGGGGATGTCCAACACGTCCAGCCCCGGGTTGCCCACGGTTTCGCCAAAAAAGAACCGGGTGTTGGGTCGAATGGCTGAGCGCCAGCCATCGATGTCACCGGGTTTGACAAAGGTGGTCTCGATGCCAAAGCGGCGCAGCGTGTAATGCAAGAGGTTTTGCGAGCCGCCATACAGCGCGGTCGAGGCCACGATGTGCGACCCCGCGCCCATGAGGGTGGCCACCGCCAGATGCAGGGCCGCTTGCCCGCTGGCGGTGGTGATCGCGCCAATGCCTTCTTCCAAGGCCGCCACCCGTTGCTCGAGCACGGCGTTGGTGGGGTTGCTGATGCGGCTGTAGACGTGCCCCGCACGCTCCAGGTTGAACAGTGATGCCGCGTGATCGCTGGACTCAAAGACAAACGAAGTCGTCAGGTGAATCGGCACGGCCCGTGCACCGGTGCTCGGGTCTGGGCTGGCCCCCGCGTGCAAGGCAAGGGTATCAAAATGGGGGTCTGCATAACCTGACATGGGGGCTCCTGTTTGCAAGCAAGATGGGCTATATTGTGAACCACCCCAAGCACAAGGAGAGGGCCCCATGAAAGTCAGCGACATCCTTCGCATCAAAGGTCATACCTTGTTCACCACCACGCCCCAGCAGCCCCTGATGGATGCCGTGCGTGCGATGTCTGACCAAGACATTGGTTCGTTGGTGGTGCTCCACCAGGGCCAGTTGGCCGGCATGCTGACGTTTCGTGAGGTGATCGACGCCTTGGTCAGTCAAAAGGGCAGTTTGGGCCAAGCATTGGTCCAAGACGCCATGGTGAGTCAACCGCTGACATGCACGCCCGAGACCGAATTGGACGAAGTGCGGCGCATGATGCTCGATTGCCATGCACGCTACATGCCGGTGCTCGATGGCGCGAGTCTGGCTGGCGTGATCAGTTTTTATGACGTGGCCAAAACGGTGGTCGACAGCCAAAATTTTGAGAACAAGATGCTCAAGGCCTACATTCGCGATTGGCCAGAAGGTCAAGAGCCTCCTGCCACTTGACTGGAAGGGGGCAGCCAGCGCACCGCGATGTCCAATTGCTCAGCTTGCTGTTGCCACCGCCTGGCCATGGGATCTATGGGGCTGAGCAATAGGCCACTCCAAGACCCTGAGATCAAAGCCGACCAAGGCGGTGGGTCGCCGCTGGGTGCGGTGTACAAGGCTGCTTGCATGCCCTGAGCGCGCAACGTCGACAGGTGTTGCCAAAACGCTTCGCTGTGTTCGGCTTGCGTGGCGAAAGCCAACCAGCGGCTTGGACGAGGAGCAAATGAAAGAGCGGGCACTGTGATCGTGACTTTTGGTGACGATTGATATCATGACACAAAGTGGTGAGGTTCGCCACTATTGTTGTGGTTGTGCGATCACCTCCCACTTTAGCCAAGGAAAACCAACGTCAGGCGTTCACTCAGCGTTTACGCGAAGAATGGACGCGAAGCGGTCGACAGGCCAGTCCCGTGGTGCTGGCCCGAGAGATCAACTTGCACCTGAAAAAGGCTGAAAAAGTCACACCCAGCAGCTGCCGCAAATGGCTGCACGGACAATCGATTCCGACCCAAGAAAAATTGCAAGTCTTGGCCAACATCTTGCAGGTCTCGCCCGCTTGGTTGCGTTACGGTCAGCTCACCGATGCGCATGAGCCTGTCCCCAACTCACCTCCATTGACCCCCGCCGAGCTCTCATTGCTGGAGGTTTGGCGCCAACTCGGGCGCAGCCAGCAACGAGCCGTGCGCTCTCTGATGGGGCAGATGCTGAAACAAGACCCCTGAGGCCTCTCGCAGGCCTGTGGGCCTGGCATGTTGGATAATGTCCACATGAGCGGAAACACCTTGGGCAAGTCCTTTGCCGTCACCAATTTTGGCGAATCTCACGGCCCAGCCATTGGCTGCGTCATCGACGGCTGTCCACCC
>CAWUNN010000235.1:0-4064 GCA_963923185.1 uncultured Limnohabitans sp.
GCTCTGGCGCCTACGAGACCGCCAACACCCCCGATTTGCTCAAAGCCTTGGGTTACACCTACTTGATGGACTGGCCCATGGACGATCAACCGGTCTGGCTGCGTACCCGCAACGGACCCTTGCTCAGCATTCCATACCCCATCGAACTCAACGACTCTCAGCATGTGATCCATCGCAAGGGTGATGCGATCGATTTTTGTGACATGATCGTGCAGCAATTTGACGAGATGGTCGAGCAATCGGTGCGCCACCCCTTGGTGATGAACGTTTCGATTCACCCGTATGTCTTTGGGCAACCGTTCAGGTTGCGCATGCTGCGCACTGCACTGCATCATTGCCTGCAGCACCCCATGAAAGAGCGGGTCTGGTGGACCAAGCCCTGTGACATCGCCGACCATTGTTTGACCTTGCCCGCTGGCATCATCCCGGGCAGTTGAGTCAACATGTACAGCCTCAAAACACCCGGCGCGCGTGCCGATCAAACCCTGGCCCACAACATGAAGTTGTTGGCTCACCACGAGCTGGGTGGCTTTGGGGGCATGGGCGAGGGCATGTCTTTGCAAAAAACCGCAGACGGTCGCCGAGTGCTGTGGATGGCGCATGAAGGTGCCCCCAAGAACTTCACAGGGGTGGACGTCACCGACCCCACTCAGCCCCACATGATCGTGCAAACCGAGTTGCCCCATGCCAAAGTGCGATCCAACTCGCTGGACGTGGTGGGTGACGTCATGGCAGTCGCCTACCAAACTCAAACCGTGGGACTCAAACCGGCTGGAGTGGATTTGTTTGATGTCTCCAAACCCGAATCGCCGCGCTTGATCTCGCACTTTGATTGCTCTGGACCTCACTCCCGTGGGGTCCATGCCTTGTGGTTTGTCGATGGCCAAAAGATCCACATGGCCTCGGGCGCCCCTGATTTTGAGCCGCGCAACCCGCTGGATGACCAGTTCTATCGCATATTGGATGTCTCTGACCTCAGCCGCCCGGTCGAAGCCGGCCGTTGGTGGTACCCCGGCACCCGGGTCGGTGATGAGCAAGCAGCCCCAGCGCGTTTGCCTGCCAAATTTGACACTGGCTTCAGGGCCCACAACACCAATGTTTTTCCACAGCGACCCGACCGGGCCTATGTGGGCTACATCGACGGTGGGGCTTTTGTGTTGGACATCTCAGACCCGCGTGACATTCAAGTGGTCTCGCACTGGAACCATTCGCCACCATTCAATGGGTTCATCCACACGTTGTTGCCACTGTTCGATCGTGACCTGTGGATCGTCAGTGACGAATGTGTGCAAGATTTGGGGGCCGACTGGCCCAAGCAGGTTTGGGTGGTGGACGCCCGAAATGCCAAAAATCCTGTGCCCATAGGCCCATTTCCCAGTCCACCATTTGACGCCTTTGCGCGCCGTGGCGGTCGATTTGGCGCTCACAACCTGCATGAAAACTTGCCCATTGCAACCTCTTTTCAATCCAGTGAATTGATCATTGGCACCTTTTTCAATGCAGGCGTTCGGGTGTTTGACGTGCGCAACCCATACCAGGTGCAAGAGGTGGCCTACTTTGTCCCAGGGGCCCCCAAGTTGTCACCGGCCGGGGCGATTCAGATCAACGACGTGTTCGTGGACGAAAACCGCATTGTCTACGCCCAAGATCGTTTCACTGGCGGCTTGTACATCTTGGAGTTGACTTTGTGAGGGCCACGGTCTGGGCATGAGCGACATCGATCCCTTGGCAGGTAAACTGCCCATCACCCTGATCACCGGTTTTTTGGGCAGCGGCAAAACCACACTCATTGGCAAGTTGCTGCGTCACCCCGGCATGAACCGTGCAGCCGTGATCATCAACGAGGTGGGTGAAATCGGCATCGATCACGATCTGGTGAGCACGGTCGATGAGAACATGTCGCTGCTGGCCAACGGCTGCATCTGTTGTTCAGTCCGAACCGATTTGCAAGACAGTTTGCGCCAGTTATTTGGCCAAAGGCGTGCCGGCCAAATCCCCAATTTTGATCGCGTCTTCATTGAAACCACGGGCTTGGCCGATCCAGCGCCAGTCGTGCAGACGCTGTCCAGCGACACCCTGATTCACACGCACTTCAGGTTGGACGGGTTGGTCACCTTGGTCGATGCCTGTCATGGGCAAGACACGCTGGCCCGGCACAGCGAAGCCCTTAAACAAGCGGCCATGGCCGATCGGCTGTTCATCACCAAGATCGATTTGGTCAGCCCCATGGTCTTGCAAGACTTGTCAGCCGAACTCAAGGCCCTGAATCCTCAGGCCGATCAGCACCAGGTTCGGCATGGCGAGATCGACCCTGATTTGCTCACCGGATTGGGTCTACACAGCGCCCGCGACAGTCAGCAGACTTTGGCCTTTTTGGGGGAACCCCTGTCCGAGCAGGGCAGCGACCCCGAAGGAGGCAAATATTTGGGCCAACTCCCTTCGCGCCATGACCCCTCGATACGCACCCTGTCGTTGCGCATCCAGGAACCGTTTCGATGGGAAGGTTTTTCTGCCGCCTTGGAGTTGTTAACGACTTTGCGTGGCAACGACATGTTGCGACTCAAGGGCATTGTCAACGTGCAAGGCCAAGCTGTGGTCGTGCAAGGTGTGCAACACATCTTCAGTCCGCCGGTGCCATTGACACACTGGCCCAGTGGCGATCGCGACACCCGCCTGGTGTTCATCACCCGCAACATCTCTGCCCAGTCGATCCGACAGTTGTTGTCGGCTGTGAACCACCTATGAAGCCGACACCAATTCGGCGATGGCCTGCAGGCTGTCCACCAGGGTCACATCGAACTCCAGTTTGGCGAAATCAACGCCAAATTGGGTTTCCAACTGCATCACCAATTGCATCATGGTAAAAGAATCAAGCCGCCCACTCGTGAACAAGGGTTCTGAGTCGGTGATGGCTTGATGATCGCCCAGCTGGGCAGCCAAGCCCGTCACCAGGCTGCGAATCGATTCAATGTGGGCTGTAGTCATGGGTGGCATCCAAATAAACTGGTTAAAAATGATAAGCGATCCAGCAAGCTGTGCGGCAGTGACAAATCACTGAACAACCTGAGCAAGGTGACAAATGTCCAGATCAAGACCACTGCTTTGATTCGTCCTGACCATGTGGTTGGGGGCTTGATCCCCATCGTGATTCGAACCTGAGACACCGCGATACCGGTGGCCAGCACCAGGCAATAAAACAGATAGCTTGTGAAACCATGCAGTGTCGCCACCCAGCCTTGCTGGTGTATCAAATGCAGGTCTCTGCAGAAATGCCAAAGGGCATTGCCCACACCTGCAGCCATGAAGGTGGCGAAAAACATCCTCAGTCGAGGGTGTGATTTAAAAAACTTAAAAAATGTCGGGATGAAAAACAGATCGACCAGCATTTCTTTGAAATAAAAATTGAATCGATTGAAATAATCCAACAGCGTTTTGGACTCTAGGGGCCGCCATGATGCGCGCGGCAATCGATAGCCAGCAAGCCGGGCCATGCCGACAAACAGATTGAGCCACATGGCGATGTCCAAGCTGTAGCCCACATTGGAGATCAACAACGAAGTCCATTCGGTGCTCACAGGGTACGGATGTCCAGCCAGCCAGGCATCGATGGAAGTTTCTAATGCAGGGAATTCAGGTGCGACCCAACGATCGATGAATGCATGCAGCGCATGAATGGCGCTGGCCCAAAGCAACAACTTCACCCCTTTGAGTTGTGTCACGGCAAGCTCTTGGGCTGTCTTGCCCAAGTGTCTGTCCAGATAAGGCCCCAACTTGCCTACTGCAAAATAAGTGGGGCTCCAAAATGCACGCAGTTGCCCCAGAGGCATCCACAAGGATGTCGTGGCACCTGAGCGAGCTTGGGTGATGGCGTAAGGCATGAACCACACATATGGGGCCCAGGCCAGCACCCATGACCACACGATCAGCCTGGGCCAGCCACCGGTGACATCGAAGCCCACCACACAGATCAATGTCCCCATCAAAGCCAACTGGCTCAGCAACGGTCGTTGGGCTAAAACCGACTTGGGCCATCGAGCCGCACAGCCCAAACAAAGTCTGGCCCA
>CAWUNN010000236.1:0-4059 GCA_963923185.1 uncultured Limnohabitans sp.
GTCTTGGCCTTGGGGGCAGGGGCGTTTTGGGGGTTGACCACCGTCAGCATTCGAAGCACCTCTGTGGCCCGCCTGAGCCCCGAAAAACTGCTGCTGTATCAGGTGGCCCATTCGGCGCTGTGCTTGCCCTTGGTGGCCTGGGTCATGGGAGAGGACCTGAGCTTGAACTACAGCCTGTTGGCCTGGGCCTCGATCCTCATCCAAGCCGTGCTGGGCGCTTTTGGCAGCTACTTGATCTGGATGTGGCTGCTGGGCCGTTACCAGGCCACGCAACTGAGCACGTTTGCATTTTTGACGCCCGTTTTTGCCCTGATCTTCAGCACCCTGTGGCTGGGCGAGCCACTGACAGCCCCGCTGTTGGTGGCCTTGGTCGGTGTGGCGTTGGGCATTGTGCTGGTCAACCGCAAGCCCTCTCAGGGCTGATGTCCAGAAGGCTTTGACGCGTCACAGTGCGGTGACGGCTGGGTGGGTATAGAGCACTTGCAGGGGCCAACGTTGGCCCTTGGCATGGTCTTCGATGCATTTCAACACCAGCGGGCTGCGATGACGTGCTGCTGATTGCCGCACCTCATCGAGCGTCATCCACAAGGTGCGCACAATCCCCTGGTCAAGCTCGCGCTTGGGGTCCAGCACACCTGGCGATCCAGCAAAAGCCAGGCGCAGATAGGTGATGTCTTCGGCGGGCGTTTCGGCGCGTGCGGGTCTTTGAAAGCGAGACAGGTAGACGCCCACCAGATGTTGGGGCTCAAAGGCGTGTGCCGTTTCTTCCAACGCTTCACGCGCACAAGCCGAAACCGGGTCTTCGCCTTGTTCCAAATGCCCGGCTGGGTTGTTCAGGCGCAAGCCCTCGGGCGTGTGTTCTTCAATCAACAAATAACGGCCCTCTTTTTCGATGATGGCCGCCACAGTGACACTGGGTTTCCAACGGTTATTCATGGCCACTATCATAGAGATCATTGACAAAAAGGTCTTGGCACATGAACACCATTCAAACCCGATTTGGCAGCGGACAAGAAGTCCGTCGCATGGAAGACGACGCATTGCTGGCTGGTCGCGGCCAATTCACAGACGATGTCAGGCCACAGGGTCAACTCAGGTTGTGTTTTGTGCGCTCACCCTATCCCCACGCCCGCATCGTGTCCATTGACACCACGGCCGCAGCGGCCATGCCGGGCGTGCATTTGGTGCTCAGCGGCGCAGACCTCTTGTCGGCTGGGGCCAAGCCCATGGCCAAACCCATCATGCACAAACGTGCGGACGGTGGCCCCCCGGCTTCACCCACCCGCCATTTGTTGGCCACAGACCGTGTTCGCTTTGTGGGCGAGTGCGTGGTGGCCGTCGTGGCCGAGACCGAACAACAGGCGCGAAATGCCGCTGAAGCGGTGCAAATTGACTACGAGCCCTTGCCCCATGCGGTGACACTGGCCGAGGCGCTGGCCCCCAACGCGCCATTGCTCAGCGATGCACCCGACAACATCGTGGCCGAGTCGCGCTATGGCGATGCCACCCAAGCATCGGCGGCTTTTGCCCAAGCCCACCATGTGGTCAAGCTGGACATCACCAATCAGCGCTTGGCCGCCCTCTCGATCGAGCCGCGCAGCGTGCAAGCCCACATCGAAGATGGCCGTTTGGTGGTGCGCATGAGCACCCAGATGCCCACTGGCATCCGAACCCAAATCTGTGACCTGCTGGGTCTGCCCACCGAAAAAGTTCGCGTGCTGGTGGGCGATGTGGGCGGTGGCTTTGGCATGAAAACCGGGCCCTATCCCGAGGACATCGTGCTGGCCTACTGCAGCCATCACCTGCAAAAACCAGTGAAATGGATCGCCGAGCGGGCCGAAGAGTTTTTGTCCAGCAGCCATGGGCGCGACATTCAGTGCCATGGTGAATTGGCGTTGGACGCACAAGGCAAGATTTTGGCCCTGCGCATCGACACCCAAGCCAATGTGGGCGCTTATCCCGGCATGACCGGTGTGACCATTCAGATCATGATCGGGCCATGGGTGCAAACCAGCGTGTATGACATCGGCTGCATCGACTTTCACTACACCGCGGTGATGACCCACACGGCCCCCACAGGCGCCTACCGAGGGGCAGGACGCCCCGAGGCGATCTACAACATCGAGCGACTGATTGACGAAGCCGCTCGGGTCAGCGGCATCGACCGGTTGGAGATCCGACGTCGCAACTTCATTCGGCCCGAACAAATGCCCTACACCAACCCCATGGGTCAAACCTATGACACGGGTGCATTTGGCAAGATGATGGAGCAAGCCTTGCAGTTGGCAGACTGGGGCGGCTTTGCGCAGCGCGCCACTCAATCGGCCAGTCAAGGCTTGTGCCGCGGCTTGGGCATTGCGACCTTCCTTGAGTGGACCGGCGGCAACGCCATGGAAGAAAGTGTCAATGTGCGCATCGGTTCGGACGGCGTGATCGAGGTGTTCAGCGCCGTCAACCAAATGGGTCAAGGCATTGCCACCTCGTTGGCGCAACTGGTGGTGGACGTCTTTGATGTGCCCCTGTCGCAAGTGCGTGTGGTCTTGGGCGACACCGATCGAGGCAATGGCTTTGGCAGCGCGGGATCTCGCTCTTTGTTCACCGGGGGCTCGGCCGTCCATGTGGGCTCTGCCCAAGCACTGGACAAGGCGCGTCAACTGGCGGCCGAAGCCCTTGAGGCCTCACCCGCCGATCTGACCTATGCCCAGGGCACCTTCGGTGTGGCGGGCACCGACCTGAAAATCGGTTTGGGTCAACTGGCGCAACGACAAGCACAAGGGCGAATCGAGCATGACAGCAAAACGGCGGCCAAAGGCCCCAGCTGGCCCAATGGTTGTCACATCTGCGAGGTCGAATTGGATCCCGCCACGGGTTCTGTAAATGTGGTGCGCTACAGCTCGGTCAACGATGTCGGCCGCGTCGTCAACCCGATGATTGTGCGCGGTCAGCTCGATGGGGGCGCCGTTCAAGGCATCGGCCAGGCGCTGATGGAGCACATGGTCTATGACACCGATTCAGGTCAACCCGTGACGGGTTCTTTGATGGACTATGCGGCCCCTCGCGCCGATGTCATGCCTGAGTGGTTCAACACCCACATGGACCCCAGTGTGCCCAGCAAGAACAACCTGCTGGGTGTCAAGGGGGTGGGCGAGTTAGGCACCATCGGCGCCACCCCCGCCGTGGTCAATGCCGTGGCCGATGCCTTGGCACGTCATGGCCGACCTGATCTGGCCCCGCATTTGCAAATGCCACTGAGTCCAGCGCGAGTGTGGACATTGCTGCAGCGCCCACGCTGATTCAGCTCAGGTGCGGGCCGATGACCTTGGCGATTTCGAACATGGTCACCGAGTCCTTGCCAAACACCGCGCGCAACTTGTCATCGGCGCGGATGGTGCGCTTGTCTTGGGGGTCTTGCAAGCCCTGGGCCTTGATGTAGTCCCACAGCTTTTTGGTGACCTCGGGGCGTGAGACCAGTCCCGCACCGATCACCGCTTGCAAAGCGCTGCTGGGGGTCAGGTTGCCTGCTCTGGGCTGACGCTCTTTTTTGACCACCGCTTTTTTGGCTGGTGTTTTTCGGGCGGCCGTTTTGGCGGTGGTCTTGCCAGTGGCTTTGGCAGGCGTCGCCGATGCGGTTTTAGCGGCCGTTTTGCGGGGCGGGAATTTAGACGTGCGTGGCTCAAACTCAAACACCACTTTGCCCTGCTGGGCGTCGTAAGCCAAATAAGCCTTGAAGGCGCGGCGCGTTCGCATGCTGACGAATTTGTCCAGCAAGTCGGTTTTACCCGTGCTCAACAATTTGGTGATTTGCTCGGTCGAGACCGGTTGCTGCAAGATGATTTTGCCGGTTTTGAAGTCGCAACTGGGGGTGACTTGGGTCTGGGTGGGCACAGACTTTTCGCACACATAGTTCGAGCCATGTTCGCGCACCGCAGCGCCGCATTTGGGACACGCGCCCAAATCGGGTTGCTGACTGAGATCGACAATTTCACCGCTGTCTTGGTTTTTGTCGTCGCCAAAGTCAAATTCAAGCTTCCAGTTTTGCTCTTCTTCGTTGTAGACCAG
>CAWUNN010000237.1:0-4054 GCA_963923185.1 uncultured Limnohabitans sp.
TGTTCGGGTGTTTCGCCGCGGTCTATGCCGCCTTGCGGAAACTGCCAACTGTGGGTGCGGATGCGCTTGCCCCAAAAGACCTGATTTTTCTGGTTCAGCAGAATGATGCCGACATTGGGTCGAAAGCCGTCCCGGTCAAGCATAATCTAACCTCAAATTCTTGAATTGAGTCCATTATGCACAGGGCGACGAGCTCGGCAAGAGGGCTGATCACAATTATTTTTGTATTTCAAAATGAAAGCTTCCCAATTCCTGGTCTCCACCCTCAAAGAGGCCCCGGCCGATGCCGAGGTGGTCAGCCATCAACTGATGATCAGAGCCGGCATGATCAAACGCTTGGGCGCAGGCATTTACAACTACATGCCCATGGGGTTGCGGGTGATTCGCAAGGTCGAGGCCATCGTGCGCGAAGAGATGAATCGCGCGGGTGCGATCGAGCTCTCCATGCCGGTCATTCAGCCGTCCGAGTTGTGGCAAGAGACGGGTCGCTTTGACAAGATGGGCCCCGAGTTGCTGCGCATCAAAGACCGCCATCAGCGTGATTTTGTGGTCCAGCCCACCAGTGAAGAGGTGGTGACCGACATCGCCCGATTGGAGTTGCGCAGCTACAAGCAATTGCCCAAAAACTTTTATCAAATTCAGACCAAGTTCAGGGATGAGCGCCGTCCTCGCTTTGGCTTGATGCGTGGGCGCGAGTTCATCATGAAAGACGCGTACAGCTTTGATCGCGATGCCGCGGGCGCCAAAGAGAGTTACCGCATCATGGCCGAGGCCTATCGACGCATCTTTGACCGCTTTGGTTTGCGCTACCGCGCGGTGGCCGCCGACAGTGGAGCCATTGGCGGCGATTTGTCCGAAGAGTTCCAAGTGATCGCGGCCACGGGCGAAGACGCCATCGTGTATTGCCCGCAAAGCGATTACGCCGCCAACATGGAAAAAGCCGAGGCTTTGGCCCCTCAAGGCCCCAGGCCAGCGCCCACACAAGCCATGGCTTTGACCCCTACGCCTGGTCAAAGCACCTGTGCCGAGGTGGCCCAGCTGTTGGGATTGCCCTTGCAACGCACCGTCAAGTCGCTGGTGTTGGCCACCGATCGCGTGCAAGGAGACGCCACCCACACCACCGTGTGGCTGATGCTGGTGCGTGGCGACCACGACATGAACGAAGTCAAAGTGGGCAAATTGCCTGGCATGGAAGCTGGCTTTCGATTTGCCACCATCGCCGAGATTGAAACCCACTTTGGATGCAAGCCAGGCTACTTGGGCCCGGTGGGCCTCAAAGGGGTCAAAGTGGTGGCCGACCGCGAGGTGGCCGTGATGGCCGATTGGGTGTGCGGCGCCAACCAATGGGATCACCACCTGTGTGGCGTGAACTGGGGCCGCGATGTGCCCGAGCCCGATGCTGTGGCCGACATCCGCAATGTGGTCGCCGGTGACCCCTCGCCCGACGGCCAAGGGGCTTTGGCCATTGAGCGTGGCATCGAAGTGGGCCACGTCTTTTATTTGGGCACCAAATACTCCAAGGCCATGGAGGCCACCTTCTTGGATGAAACGGGCAAACCCCGGCACATGGAGATGGGCTGTTATGGCATTGGCATCACGCGTTTGCCAGCGGCCGCCATTGAACAAAACCACGACGAGCGCGGCATCATTTGGCCCGACGCCATCGCCCCCTTCACGGTGGTCATTTGCCCCATCGGCATGGATCGAAGCGAAGCCGTGCAAGCCCAAGCCCTGCGCATTCACGATCAATTGCAGCAATTGGGGGTCGATGTCATCTTGGATGACCGGGGTGAGCGCCCAGGTGTGATGTTTGCCGATTGGGAGTTGATCGGTGTGCCACATCGCATCACCATCGGCGACAAAGGCCTGAAAGAGGGCCAGGTCGAGTACCAACATCGACAAGACGCCAGCGCCAGCCGGGTGGCGGTCGATGACGTGGTGGCCCATGTCCATGGCCGTTTGCAATCGGCATGAAAAAAGGGCGGTGTGACCGCCCTTTTTTTGGGGGATGAACTGAGAATCAGTTGGCTTGAGACCCCAGCACTTGCTGCAGCTCGCCTGACTCGTACATTTCCATCATGATGTCCGAGCCACCCACAAATTCACCTTGAACATACAACTGAGGAATGGTCGGCCAATTGCTGTACTCTTTGATGCCTTGGCGAATTTCGGCGTCGTCCAGCACATTGACGGTCTTGACGGCTTTGGTGTCCACGCCACAGGCCTTCAAAATCTGAATGGCACGGCCCGAAAAACCGCACATGGGGAAGCTGGCGCTGCCCTTCATGAACAACAGAATCGGGTTGGATTTGACCAATTCATCGATGCGTTGATGCGCGTCACTCATTTTTAGCTCCTTAGATGGTCTAAATTATTTCACGGCTGGCAAAACTTTGCTGGTGCGGCCAAATCCCACCGCTGCAACGCGCCACCCCGGCCAAATCGAGGCGAGTCGAGACTTGTTCAAATCCGGCTTGGGCCAGCAGCCCACAAACGGCTTGGGCCTGATTGTGGCCATGCTCCAGCAGCAACCAAGCGCCCGGTTTGAGGTGCTGTCGGCTGTCTTGGACAATCACCCGAATGTCGTCCAAGCCGTCGCTGCCGCTGACCAAGGCCGATCGGGGTTCGTGGCGCAGGGCGTGCAGATGCGGGTCGTTTTGGGCGATGTAGGGTGGGTTGCTGACCATCAAATCGAAGGTGCGACCTGTGAAGGGTTGCAACCAATTCCCATGCACCCAGTTCACGTGCAAACCGCACTGGCGGGCATTGAGTTGGGCGACCTCTAAGGCGGGCGCGCTGGCGTCACTGCCACTGATTTGCCACCTGGGCCTGGCCTGGGCCAAAGCCAAGGCAATGGCGCCACTGCCAGTGCCCAAATCCAAGACCTCGAGGGGGGCATGGTGCGGGCCCACATGCAAGGCCCATTGCACCAAGGTTTCGGTGTCATCTCGCGGGTCCAACACGCGGGCATCGATGTGCAAGCGCAAGGCATGAAAATCTTTGTGACCCATCAAATAAGCCATGGGCTCGCCTTGCAGTCTGCGCTGTGCCAGGCTCATCATCTGCTCTTGTTGCTCTGAATCGACGCCTTGCTGATCGTGGATCAGCAACCATGCTCGATCTTGGGGGTCTTGTTGCAAACATTTCAACAGCAGCATCTGGGCTTCCAATCGGGGCAAGCCCAGGCGCTGCAATTGACCCAAGCAATGGGCCACGTCAGGGACTGAATTCATGAACCCGATTCCAGGGCTTGCAACAATTCGGCCTCGCGCGCCGATTGCAAGGCATCGAGCACCTCGCTCAGTTGGCCTTCCATGATGGCCCCCAATTTGTACAAGGTCAGGTTGATGCGGTGGTCGGTCAAGCGGCCTTGCGGAAAGTTGTAAGTTCTGATGCGGTCGCTGCGATCGCCGCTGCCGATCAAGCCTTTGCGGGTGGCGGCTTCACGGGCCGAGCGCTCTGCTCTTTCACGCTCGGCCAAGCGTGCTGCCAGCACTTGCAAGGCCCGTGCCTTGTTGCGATGTTGGCTTCGATCGTCTTGGCACTCGGCCACGATGCCGGTGGGCAAATGGGTCACTCGCACCGCCGAGTCGGTTTTGTTGATGTGTTGACCCCCAGCGCCGCTGGCGCGAAACGTGTCGATGCGCAAATCGGCTGGGTTGATCGAGACGGCCTGTGCCTCGTCGGGCTCGGGCATCACCGCCACCGTGCAGGCACTGGTGTGGATGCGGCCCTGTGATTCGGTGGTGGGCACGCGCTGCACCCGGTGTCCGCCAGACTCAAATCTCAGACGGCCATAGACCCGCTCACCCGAGATCCGCAGCACCACCTCTTTGAATCCCCCCAACTCGCTGACTGACTCGCTCAGCACCTCGGTGCGCCAACCTTGGCTGTCGGCATGGCGCAGGTACATGCGCAACAAATCACCGGCAAACAAGGCCGATTCATCGCCACCTGTGCCAGCCCTGATCTCGACAAAAGCATCTCGTTGGTCGTCCGGGTCTGTGGGCAACAGCATGCGTTGCAACTCTGCCTCCAGGCGCTGACAGCGTTG
>CAWUNN010000238.1:0-4014 GCA_963923185.1 uncultured Limnohabitans sp.
TGGGTCGCCCCATCCCCCATTGGTGGTCGAGCGGTTGGGCATTCAGTTTGGCGGCAACGCCGCCCTCACCGACATCGAGTTGCATTTTGAAGCAGGCCAAGTCACCAGCCTGATCGGCCCCAACGGTGCCGGCAAAACCACCCTGATCAACGTCATTGGCGGCTTTTATCAGGCCAGTCAGGGCAGGGTGGTTTGGCAGGGCATCGACATCACCCAACAGCCGATTCATCAACTGGCCAAATTGGGCATTGCGCGCACCTTTCAAACCTCACAACTGTTTGGCGAGATGACGGTGCTTGAAAACATCGTGGTGGCCATGTACCAAGGGTACCTGTTCAAGACCCCAGGGCTAGAGCCCAGCACCTTGCAACACCAGCGTGCTTTGCAATTGTTGGCTTGGGTGGGCTATCAAGGTGATCCTTGGGTCTTGGCGGCCCAATTGCCCCATGTGGACCGACGCTTGGTTGAAATCGCCAGGGCCTTGGCCGCCAAGCCACGCTATTTGTTTTTGGACGAACCCGCAGCGGGCTTATCCAAGTCAGAAAGCCAGCGCTTGGGGCAAACGCTGCGACAAATTGCCAGCCTGGGTGTGGGCGTGGTGTTGGTCGAGCACGACATGAGTTTGGTGATGGAGATCTCTGATGTGATCCATGTCTTAGAGTCTGGGCGTTGGATCGCCAGTGGCCGCAGCCAAGACATCTTGCACCATCCCCAAGTCAGACAAGCCTATTTGGGCAGCATCGGCTTGGACACCAAGCGCACGGGCGCACCCATGGGTGATGCACCCACAGCGGTACGGGCGGCAGCTTTGAGCAGGCCTGAATCCGACCCACATCCCGCATGGCTGCATGTCCACCAACTGTCTGCGCATCACGGTGCTGCTGCGGCCATCCAGGACATTGGTTTTCAGTTGAGTGCGGGTCGTTGCTTGGCCATTTTGGGGGCCAATGGAGCGGGCAAATCGACCCTGATGCGCTCCATTGCTGGCTTGCATGCTGCAAAAAGCGGTGAGATCGTCTGGCAAGAACAAGGCATCACCTCTTTGCCAGCGCACGAGATTGTGAAACTGGGCATCACCCTCATTCCTGAGGGGCGGCAGGTCTTCACTGAGTTGAGTGTCAAAGACAACATCTGCCTTGGGGCCTATGCCACTCAATCGCTCAGTGAAGCCGAGCTCAACCAATTGTTTGATGTGTTTCCCGCATTGAAGGCGCTGAAAGACCGAAAAGCCGGCTCTTTGTCAGGGGGGGAGCAACAAATGTTGGCTTTTGCGCGTGGGCTGGCCGCTCGACCGAGTTTGCTCATGCTCGATGAACCTTCATTGGGATTGGCTCCAGTCATTGTGCAAGAGTTGTTTGAACGCATGTCCGATTTGAAGCGCCAAGGCATGACCTTGTTGCTGGTCGACCAAATGGCAGGTCTGGCCATGTCCATCTCAGACGAGGTCCAAGTGTTGGCCGCTGGTTCAACGCAATTCAAAGGCACACCACAGGCTTTGATGGACAGTGGACAATTGGAAGAAAGTTACTTGAATCATGAGAACTCTGCTGCATCACCATCGATTTGACTACAGCGCCATTTCGCGCCGCCCAGACCATCACTTTCCGGGTCAAACCCGCTTGGCCGTGTATTTGGGTTTCAACGTCGAACATTTCGATTTTGGTCAAGGTTTGGGGGCCAACCTGGGGCCAGCCAGTCCCCAGCCCGATGTCTTGAACTATTCTTGGCGCGAGTACGGCAACCGCGTCGGTGCCTGGAGATGCCTTGAATTGTTTGATCAATTGGGTTTTCCTAGCACCGGCATCATCAACACCGCCTTGTATGACCACTGTCCCGAACTGATAGAGGCCATGGTCCAGCGCGGCGACGAGCTGATTGGTCACGGACACACCAACTCAGAGCGACAGTCGGACCTGTCCGAGTCCGCCGAGCGTCAATTGCTGATCGATTGCAAAACTCAGATCGAATCGAAATCGGGTGTCCAGGTCACTGGCTGGTTGTCCCCTTGGCTGTCAGAGTCCCATGCCACCCCTGATCTGCTGTCCGAAACCGGCTATCAATACACATTGAACTGGTGCCACGATGACCAGCCCACACGGATGCGCACACGCCATCAAGGTCACTTGTGGTCGATTCCTTATCCACAAGAGCTCAATGACATTCCCATGATCGTGGCTCGTCAACTCGATGGCAAAGACTTTGCACAAATGATCATCGATCAGTTTGACGAAATGAGCTTGCAAGCACAGCGACAGCCCTTGGTCATGGGGATCGCCTTACACCCCTATTTGGTGGGGCAACCTTATCGGCTCAAACACTTGCGTCGCGCTCTTGAGCACATTGCACGCCAGCGTGATCAAGGGCAAGTGTGGTTGACCCAACCCGGTCAAATCTGCGCTCACATGCAAAGCATGGGCTAGGGCTTTGCACATTCAGAGTATTCAGCAACAGCCCATCCAAGGATGGTTCTGATACCAGGCCTTCAGGTCTTGTGACATCGCCTCTAAGGTGCTTTTCCAAGCCGTCCACTGCGAGTCGGATTGCATGATGTGTCTCAACTGGCTCAGGTATTCTTGGCGCAACTCGATTTCTTGAACCCCCAGTACTTTCCGATCACAGACCACCAGACGGCCCATGGCCACCACACTTTGAATGTGCTGGGCATTTGATCGAGCCATGATCAAGTGCCAAGGGTTCACCCCTGCCACGATGGCATCGTCTTCATCCAAAAGAGCACGATCCAAGACCATCAGGTCGGCTGCATGGCCGCTCTGCACCAGACCGCCAGGCTTTGCTTGATCTTTGGACAGGCCCAGCACGCTGCGCCTTCCATTCACAGCCACCATGCGCCACAACTGGGCGTCGTTCAAGGTGTCTTCAAATCCCCAGCCACGATGCAACATGGACAACAATCGCCATTCCCGCAATGCGTCATCGTCCTCATCCAGTGCCAGGCCGTCCAATCCCATGGCCAATCGGCAGCCTGCACGGTGCATCGCCGCCACTGGGGCGAGACCAGAACGCAATTGCAAATTTGAACTGGTATTGACCGCCACGGTCACCCCTTTTTCGGCCAACACCTCCACCTCACCAGGCCTGGCCCAAGTGCAGTGGGCCAGCGTCAAGCGCTCACTCAAGAGTCCGATGGCATCCAAGTGTGGGACGATGCCCAGCCGATGCGTTTGGTCGGCCCATGCCCTTTGGTAGCGGGTCTCCAACAAATGCATGTGCACAGGGCGCTGGTCTTCTTGACTGGCCTTGGCAATGCACATCAACAATTCATCGCTGCACCACTGCACGCCAGTTGGCCCATATTGAACGCTGACATGCGCGGCCAAAGAGGGGTCGGACTCTATGGCTTGGGCCAGGGCCCGAACCCGCGCGACTTGCTCTTGAGCGGGCAAGGGCTTGGCCCACAACCGCTCGCGCACCGCCTCTTGAATTTCAGGTCGCAGGGCCTTGAGTGTCTCAGAGTCATCTGCGTAGGCCAAAAAATGCCGATCTCGCATGGCCACAGCAAAGCCAATGCGAATGCCCACATCACGGGCAGCTTTGGCAACGGCCAAGGCCTCTTCAAGCCAGTCACAAGTCCCCTGTGCACGGGTGTAATGCACCATGACAGAAGTCGCACCGCCACGCACAGATCTGCAAAAGGAAGTGGCCGCCGCCACATAGGGGTCTACACCGGGCACCACCCCTAAAAATGGCAACCATGTCTCCAGCGGTTGACCCCAGGCCCCCAGGGTGGCTGATCGCAAATTTCGCGCGTGATCATGCGCATTGACCAAGGCTGGCAGCACGATGCGATCGCTGACTTTGAGAGGGCTTGTGGCCAGCAGGTCATGCGCCTGATGCTCGGCATGAATGGGACCCATGTCGATGTCGTCAATCCCATGCTCACGCAGTCCGATGTGGTAAGCCTGATGGGGCGTGGCCGTGCTGTCCACATGACCTGGCCGCTGCATGACATGGCCCGCCAGCAGGCATGCAGGTTGGATCTTCACATCTTCAGGC
>CAWUNN010000239.1:0-4013 GCA_963923185.1 uncultured Limnohabitans sp.
CCAGATCAGATGAAAAGTACGGTGATCCGAATTCTCACGCAGAGCCAATCCCCAATGGATGCCCCCTAAAAAAGAGGCAATCACCGCCGCATAAGACGTCAATGCGATGGCCACCAAAGCCAGCACATCATCGTGCACCAAAAACAGCAACAAGGCATTGACCACAAATGGAATCAGCCCGGCATACCCTAAGCGCAACACCCATCGACCCTGCTGATCATCAACTTGAAGTGGCATAAAAACTCTTTACAACAGACTTTGAAGTTGCGACAACGGCACAGCCCCAGGAATGCGTGTGCCATTGACTGCAAACGAGGTGGGGGTGCCCGTGATGCGGTTCTTGCGGCCAAACTCGACGTTTCGATCCACTGCGGCGGTATCGCATTTGGCCTCTGATGGCTTTTGCGCGTTCAACATCCATTCACGCCAGCTTTTGGAGCGATCTTTGGCGCACCAAATTTGGCGAGCTTTGTCCACCGAGTCGGCCCCCAGAATTGGATACAAAAAGACGTGAATGGTCACGTTCTCTAACTTTTCAAGGTCGCGCTCAAAGCGTTTGCAATAACCGCAATTGGGGTCGACAAACACCGCCAGTTTGCGTTGCCCGCTGCCTTGCACGATGGTGAAAGCGTCTTTGAAGGGCAGTTTTGAGAATTCAATTGCCGACAATTTGTCCAATCGCTCTTCGGTCAAATTGCGCTTTTGTCGCACATCGATCAACTCGCCTTGCAACAGAAAATTGCCTTCGGCATCGCTGTAGTAAATCTCGTTGCTTTCGGTGCGCACCTCGTACAAGCCTGACATGGGGGTGCGCTTGACCTCTTCGATGCGCGGCAAACTGCTGAGGCGCTCACTCAAGTTTTTTTTGATTTGCATCTCTTGACCCTGGGCCCAACACAGGCCTTGGGTCAACAGGCTCCAACCCAAAACAGCCATGGCTGTCATTTTTGGAATGGGGTTCATGGGGTCATCTCCAGGTGGGTGGCGCGAGCCATGGTCCATTGTTTCAAAAAATCCAGCCGGTCCATGCATGACAAGCCAGCGTTGCGCGCCCAGCGTGCCAAAGGCGAGGGGTGAGCAAACAGCCACTGCATGCCATCGCAAGCTGTACCTACGGCCTGCAGCGCCAGTTTACGCTCTCGTTCGTACGCACGCAGCTTCAGACCCAAGCCCTGATGCTGCGATGGGGTGTCTTTGAGCAGCCGCGCCAAAGCCTGCGCGTCCTCCAAGCCCAAATTGAGCCCCAGGCCAGCCAACGGGTGGATGTTGTGCGCGGCGTCACCCACCAAAGCAAATGCCTGTTTCGCATTCGTCTGGCCAGTCCAATGCCGAGCATGGGCCCACTGTAGGGGCCAAGTGGCTCGGTGGCTGATCAATTCAAGCGCGCCCAAAGTGCTGTTGGAGGCCTGAGCCAATGCGGACATCAGGTTTGTTTCGCTGATTTGACTGCGCGCTTGGGCGACAGTGGCTGGCAAAGACCACACCACTGCACTGGTGTGCGGGTCGCTCAAGGGCAGCAAAGCCAAAATAGAGGCTTGACTGCCCGTGCCAGTGAACCATTGGCGTGCACATTGCTGATGGTCATGTTCGTGTCGAATGCGAAATGCCAAGGCATGTTGTTCGTACAAATGCCGCTCAAAAGTCAGGCCCAAAGCTTGGCGGGTGGCGCTGTCTCTGCCTTCGCAGACCACGCTCAGTGGGGCATGTCCGTCGGTATCCAAAGCTTGAATCAAAGGATGGCCCGATGCCTGACTGCGCAAAAGTTCTTCCAAAGCAGGCACATCGACGATCCAACTGATGGGCTGTGAAGTGGGGCTGTCAAAGCGAATGCATCCCCCGCCATCGCCCCACACGGACATCTGTCGTACCTGTCCCGCGTGTGGTGCTGAAGGCCAGGCTTGCAAAGACTCAAGCCAGCGTTGGGCATGGGCATTGATCGAGTAGGCACGCACATCGCGTCCATCTGTACGCACCAGCTTGCGACCCACCAGGCCCACCCGTTTGCCCTGCTGGGCCAAAGCCAGGGCCAGGGCGCAACCGGTGATGCCGTCGCCCAAGATGCAGACATCCAATGCTCGATCCATGTGCCCATTTTAGAGGGTTGACCCATGGGCCTTCGGTCTTTGCGACAATGGCGTCATGAGCACCAATGCCGTCTTGTCCGAAATCTGGGTTTATCCAGTGAAATCTTGTGCTGGCGCATCGTTGCGCCAGTCTGTGTTGACCGAAACGGGTCTAGAGTGGGATCGCACCTGGATGGTGGTCGATGCCCAAGGCCAATTGGTCAGCCAGAGGCAAACGCCTGCCATGGCCTTGATGGAAACCCGTTTCAAGGCAGGCGACGTCGTTTTGCGGGCCCCCGGCATGCTGGCCTTGCACTTGGCGCTGGATCAAGCCGAGGGACCTGCCCACGTCAGTGTCCACGGCCAAGACATGCCGGCTTACGACATGGGCGACTTGGCGGCCCAATGGGTGACCGACTTTTTATCGCAAACCCCCGAGGGCAAGGCGTTGGGGCCTTTGCGATTGGCACGTTTTGATCCTGAACATCAACGGCCCAGCGACCCCGAGTGGTCTCAAGGACATGCGGGTTTGAACACCTTTGGCGATGGCTTTCCCCTCTTGGTGGCCAGTGCCGCTTCGATGATGGAGTTCAATCGACGAGCCAAAGACCTGGGACAAACCGAATCGGACATCCGCCGCTTTCGTCCCAACTTGGTGTTGTCGGGTTTGCAACCCCACCAAGAAGACCAGCTCCATAGATTGCGCCTGCAAACGCCCCAAGGTGCCGTGGAGATCAGCTTGGTCAAACCCTGTGTGCGCTGCTCGATCCCTGATGTCAACCCCAGCTCAGGGCTGTCCGATCGGTGGGCTTTGCCGGTGCTCAAAGCTTACCGCCGGGACCCGCGCATGAACGGGGCGCTGACCTTTGGCATGAATGCCATCGTCACCCAAGGCCTGGTGCCTGCGGCCAGTGACTTGCCTGAGCCTGTGCTCAGCGTGGGCATGAACGTGGAGTGCGACTGAGCATGACGCCTGTGGTGGTCTGTGCCGATGACTACGCTTTGAATGAGGGCGTATCGCGCGGCATTGTCCAATTGGCTCAAGCAGGGCGCATCAGCGCCACCAGTGTCATGGTGTGCTCTCCCCATTGGCCTGATCATGCGGCAACTTTGAAACGATTGCACCCATCGCTCAGCGTGGGCTTGCACCTCGATTGGACCAGCCCGTGGGCCCAAACACAAGGCCATGGCAGCTCGCTTGGCGTGCTGATGGTGCGCAGCGTCTTGGGCTTGATGAATCGCGCGTCCATCGAATCCGAGATCCATCGCCAGTTGGATGTCTTTGAAGACGTTTGGACGGCAGCGCCTGACCATGTCGATGGGCATCAACACATTCACCAATTTCCGGTGTTTCGGCAGGCCTTGATGCAAGTGCTGCTGCAAAGATACAGCGGGGCCATTCGACCTTGGTTGCGGGCGTCTTTGCCGGTCCAGCAAGAACGCGGCTTCAAGGCTTGGTTGATCGCACGCATGGGGGGCGTTGCTTTGCAGCGCTTGGCCCAGCAATCCCATTGGCCGTGCTCGAGCGCCTTGTTGGGCATCAGCGATTTTTCGGGTGATGCCCAACATTGGTTGCAACAGGCCCAGTCTTGGTTGACTTGGGCAAAGGGCACCCCTCATGCGGTGCTGATGTGTCACCCAGGCATGGCCGATGCCGATGCCAGCGATGGCATTGCCAAGGCGCGCACCCAAGAATGGGCTGCCATGGCCTCTGATCGATGGCCACAATTGCTGCAGCAACATGGTTTGCAACTGGCGGTGCATCCGTTGCAAGCCCTGGCCTGCGCCTCAAACACGCCAGGAGCTGCATGAGAAAACCCCGATGGTTGATGGCGGCGGTGATGGGCTTGGGTTTGGCTTTGCTGGCCTTGGCTGCTTGGCGACCCCTGGCCTTGCCTGACGAAGGCCGTTATGGCTGTCTCTTATACACATCTGACGCTGCCGACGATC
>CAWUNN010000240.1:0-3986 GCA_963923185.1 uncultured Limnohabitans sp.
ACGAACGCATGAATAGCAACCAAGTGGATGTGCCGATCAACGCCGCGACCCCCATCACAATCGACGCCAGCCATATGGGATCATGGCCTTCGACCACCAAATCTGCGGTGGGATCTGTCATGTATGTGGTGATCTTCATGCCATACACATGTATGGCATAAACCAAAGTGCCTGATGCGATGGATGAGGTGATCCTGGCAAGTTGTGGTTTTCGTGGCCACCACTTGCGATTCCAACCAGGCAAGGCCAATGCAACAGAAGCCATCAGCCATGCGCCTACCCCCCACACTTGGACATCCAATATTTCGGCGCGAACCATGCCGGCGAAATCGATGGCCGATACTCCCAATACATAGGTCGCCAGCATGCCCAACACCCAACTCAAACCTGCCCCAATCAATTGCATGGCATTGGGATGATGGTGCTTGACCAATGTATGAATGGCCAAAGTGGAACCTAACATCACTGGAAGGACTGACCAAGCGGTCAAACTGAGGTCATAAGCAACCTCGACTGGCAGCACGTAGCCAATTAAGCTGATGAAGTGCACGATCCACATGCACAATCCCAATGCGGCGCCTACAGCCCATTGCATGACTTTGTGGCTTTTTTCGTTTTCTCTATTGGCGCGAATGAACTCAATGGCTGAGAAAACCGCATAAAAACCGATCACAGCCACCGCCTCAGCGGCCCCCATCAGGTAAGGATTGAAGACCCCGATGTAGAGAATCCCATCTTCAGCGATAGGTAAAAATAGCGAAAAGCTCCCAATCGTGTCTGAGATCAGTCCAGCCATCTTAAGTACCTCACCAGAAAAACGATGGACAGTTCAGGGAGGCACATGGGAAAGATGTTGCAGTTGAAGAATGGATTGGAAAAAATCATTTAGAGTGATCTAAATTACGAATTTCCCCTATCTTCATTTAATCATTTTTTTTAGCAAAATCAATAGCCATTTACCTTTGTGCCTCAGTATCTTCTAAATTTTCCGGATTGGGTGACCAAGCACTCAATAGTTCACGGTTTGAGCGATGGCATCAATGTGGGTGATTGAGGCGCAATTGAAGGCGAACTGGGGCTGGGCAAACTTCCATAGGGAGGGCTTGGCATGGCGTCCGCACCATTGTTGGAGCCCATCTGGGGTGGTGTGAATAACTGGTAAACAACAGCTGAAGGAGTGGGCTTTGCAGTTGCCACCACCGAGTCAGTGACCGCAGCGGCATTGACCTGTGGGCTGAAAATATCTTGTAACTTTTGCGGATCACCGCCTGATTTGAGCTCTATCAACGAATCAATGACACCCGCCACCTTGGGGTTGTCTGAAGTTCCCAACCAAACGGCCCGATAACGATTGATCATATTCAGTTGATCAATCGAGCAAGTATCTGTGTGATTTTTGAGCCATTCGAGCACCAAGTCTTGGCGCAACTTGGGATCATGAACAGTCAATGCCAAATTGCGAAAATCTGCCACCAAACAAATCCCCTGCTTGACAGTTTTTGCGGCTTTTTTGCCAGAAGCTGGCGGTGGGTTTTCAGAGACTTGGGCAAACGCCGTGGCTGAGATGGCAATGCAATTAAAAAATAGCCAAAGTCTTTTGAACATGAAATCTCTCACTGAAATGCTTGAGCAAGTGCGCCACTATCAGTATCGGCTTGGAATGCCAATTCTTGATGAAAATCATCACAAAGTTTGTATAATTAAAGTTTAAATTTCAAGTTTTGCCCGTTTTAAATGCTCAAGCCTCGTCTCACCCATGATCTGGTGCGCCTGGTTTTGGCTTGGTTTGTGCTGACCTTGACGGTCGCCTGGGCATCTCCCTTGGTCACCCCCCCATCCTTTGATCTGATCTGCACAGGATCGGGCATGCTCAAGCTGGCCGATTCGGATGCCAGCGACAGTGCCAACCACCCCCACACCTTGGATTGCCCAGCTTGTTTGCCCGGATGGGCCAGTGCTGGACATCAGCCAATCGATCTGCAAGCTGTTCACCTGGGCGACGTTCGCGTTGCCCGCCTGTGGAGGTCCGCTCACAGCAGCGAAACACACCCGCCCTTTGCACCTCGCGGCCCACCCAAGTTGATCGTCTGAACCCATTCGCAGGGCCAAACGGCCCCTTGATTGTGAAGCGACTGCCACCGCAGGCGCTCAAACAGATGAAGCTTGGATATGAAAAAAACACTGATTGGGGCGGCACTGTTTCTGGCCGCCGCGCACACTTGGGCTTGTGCCAGTTGTGGCTGCAGTTTGAACACCGACTATGGCTCACAAGGCATGGGCAATAACGGCGGTTGGACATTGGACCTGCGGTATGACCGGGTCAACCAAAATCAACTGAGGTCTGGCACACAAAGCATCTCTGCGGCCAATGCCAGTCGAGTCACCAATGCCGTCACGGGAGGTCCCGCTGAGGTTGAGGTCTACACGCTCAACCGCTATGTGACGGCCAGCCTCGACTACAACGACGGCGAACAATGGGGCTTGACCACATGGTTGCCTGTGGTGTCACGTCAACACATGACTGGGGGTGCGGATGGCGATGGTGCCTACACCTCCAAAGATCATGGTGTGGGCGACATCAAGCTGATAGGTCGATATTTTGGTTGGGCTGAAATGCGCGATTGGGGCTTGCAATGGGGACTGAAATTGCCCACGGGTCGCTTCAATGCCACGGATGTGACCGGCACCACACCGGTTGACCCAGGTTTGCAACTGGGCAGCAAAACCACCGATTGGATTGTGGGTGCTTACAAGTTTGGCTCGTTGTGGAGCACCGAAGATTGGGGCTACTTTCTGAATGTCCAATATCAGCGCGCGATGAACCAAAGTCACATTCCTGCCAACTTGGTCCATCTGGGTGAAAGTGGAACCTACCGCCCTGGCAATGCATGGCATGCCAATATCGGCTTCAACTACCACGGCTTTGAGCAATGGACACCCACGATTCAGTTCAATTATTTGAATAAAAAGGCAGATGGTGGCAGTGCGGGTGACTCTTGGGCGACCGGTGGGCAATTGTGGTATGTGACACCAGGTGCGATGGTGAATTTGAACGATCAAATCAAGGTGCTGTTGAATCTGCAATTGCCCTTGCATCAACAGATCAATGGCATTCAGTTGACGCCCAAGTACATCGCCTCAGTGGGCGTGCGGATTGGTTTTTAAGCACTGACTTCGTCTTGACTGAGCCGACCGAAGGCCAAACTCACGTCCACAAGGCGTGAGTTCACTAAGCTGTTGCCATGTCTGACAGCCCATGGAATCCGCAACCTGATGACAGCATCAGCCGATGGTTGAATAACCTGCTGTCGCAATGTTTGAAAGAGCAGGCCTCAGACTTGCATTTTGAGCCCGGGGGTATCCGGCTGCGTGTGCGACGGCGAATCGATGGCCATCTTGAAGATGTGGAAGTGCCCGCCCATGTCCACCCCGAGCGCATGACCTCGCGCTTGAAGATACTGGCCAAGCTGGATATCGGAGAGCGGCGCCGTCCTCAAGATGGACGTTGGTCCATCGATTGGCAAGGCGAGCGCATTCACTTCAGGGTCAGCACTTTGCCCACGGTGCGTGGCGAAAAACTGGTGCTTCGCATCATGCGCTTGCATGCTCAGCTGGGTCCTTTGGATGATTTGGGCTACGCGCCTGAAGATTTGGTCAAGTTGCGCCAAGCCCTGCGTCAACCCGACGGATTGATTTTGTTCACTGGTCCAACAGGCGCTGGCAAGACTTTGTCGCTGTACCACTGTCTGAACGAGATCAACGCTCCCCACATCAACATTGCCACCGTCGAAGACCCAGTGGAGATCATTTTGCCTGGGGTGCATCAAGTGGCTGTTCACGAGGCCATTGGTTTGGACTTTGCCACCAGCTTGCGGGCCCTGCTGCGGCAAGATCCCGATGTGCTGATGGTGGGTGAAATACGCGATTTACCCACGGCTCGTGTGGCCATGCAAGCCGCTCAAACCGGTCATTTGGTGTTGTCCACC
>CAWUNN010000241.1:0-3963 GCA_963923185.1 uncultured Limnohabitans sp.
CAACACAACGCCTGGTGGTACCAAGGCGGTGGTGCCGACATGTACAACGAGTTTTTACGCGCCAAGCACAATTGCCTGGCCTTCATCGCGCTCAATACGGGTGCACAAATGGGCGGTTGGTATCGCAAAGAAATCAAGACCGTGGCCGATCTCAAAGGCTTGAAGTTCCGAGTCGGTTCGTTGGCCGGGGTGGTGCTGTCGCGCTTGGGCGTGGTGCCCCAACAAATCGCGGGCGGTGAGATCTATCAAGCCCTTGAAAAGGGCATCATCGATGCGGCCGAATGGGTGGGTCCCTATGACGACGAAAAACTGGGCTTCAACAAGGTGGCCAAGTATTACTACACCCCGGGTTGGTGGGAGGGCAATGCCCCCAGTTTGTATTTGGTCAACAGCAAGGCTTGGGACACTTTGCCCAAAGAGTATCAAAACGCGTTCACGGCAGCGGCCGCAGAATCCAATTTGTTGGCCACCGCCAAATACGACCAACTCAATCCGCCGGCCATGCGCCGTCTGATTGCCAGTGGCGTTCAGTTGCGCGTCTTTCCACGCGAGGTGATGGACGCTTGTTACAAAGCGTCCATGGATCAGTTCGCCGAATGGTCAGATCAAAACCCTGACTTCAAGCGCATGTACGACTCGTATTCGAAATTCTTAGACGATCAAGTGGCTTGGTTCCGAGTCGCTGAAGGTCCTTATGACAACTACATGTCTTACGTCAAGCAAAAGAAGAAGTGACTTTGCATGAGACCAGGCCCCGTTGTTGCATTTGAGCCCAGCTCGCGCTCACCCGATCCACGCATCGAAGTGCTGGATCCCAGTTTTTTAAAGTACCGCTTGTACAGCGCCTGTGTCGAGCAATTGGCCACCGGCATGTGGTGGGCCGAAGGGCCGGTGTGGTTTGCCGATGGGCGTTACCTGTTGGTCTCTGACATCCCCAGCAATCGCATCATGCGT
Organism: uncultured Limnohabitans sp.; assembly: GCA_963923185.1. Taxonomy (GTDB): domain Bacteria; phylum Pseudomonadota; class Gammaproteobacteria; order Burkholderiales; family Burkholderiaceae_C; genus Limnohabitans. The sequence continues at coordinate 955 of CAWUNN010000241.1, forward strand.
TGGGACGAAGCCGCTGGACGTTGGGGCGTGTATCGCGAGAACTCCAACCATGCCAACGGCCACGCTCGGGACGAACGCGGTCGGTTGATCTCGTGTGAGCATTTGACTCGGCGCATCACCCGCACCGAGATAAATGGCCAAATCACGGTGCTGGCCGATCGTTACCAAGGCAAGCGACTGAACTCACCCAACGACATCGTGTGTCAGATGCGTGGACCCGATCGCGGCTCGATTTGGTTCACCGACCCGCCTTTTGGCATCTCTGGCCATTGGGAAGGCGAATTGGCCTCGCCCGAGTTGCCTAATGCGGTCTACCGCATCAGCCCGCAAGGCGAGTTGCAGCAGGTCATCTCCGATTTGCGAGGCCCCAACGGACTGGCGTTTTCGCCCGACGAGTCACTGCTGTATGTGATCGAGAGCCGTGCCGTGCCCAGTCGTTTGATTTGGTCTTATCGAGTGGGTCCTGGTGGTCAGTTGTCCGATCGCCAATTGGTGGTCGATGCCCAAGGGGCAGGGGCCTTGGATGGCATGGCCGTCGATGCAGAGGGCAACCTGTGGTGTGGTTTGGGTAGCGATGGCCGAGCCGGGGCCGATTCTGAAGGCTTAGATGGGGTGCGGGTCTTCAACCCACATGGTCAAGCGATCGGTCACATCCATTTGCCCGAGCGTTGTGCCAACCTGTGTTTTGGCGGTGAGCGCGGCAACACCTTGTACATGGCCAGCACCCACTCTCTGTACGCCTTGCACCTGCATGTTCAAGCGGGCATTTGATGGGGGGCTGACGCTGTCCGCATCTTTCAAATATACTTAGTGACCAAAGTATTTTGTCGGCGCATGGCGCTGCCCTGAACCATGATCAGTCACGAAGACAATGACTTGCTGTGCCGAGTCGAGCACAACGCCCCCATGGGCCGCATGATGCGACAGCATTGGGTGCCCATTTGCTTGAGTGAAGAAGTGGCCGAGCCCGATGGTGCGCCCGTGGCGGCGCAAATCTTGGGCGAAAAACTGGTGGTCTTTCGCGATACCGAGGGCCGAGTGGGCGTGATGAATGAGGCCTGCCCGCATCGTGGGGCCTCGTTGCTGTATGGTCGAAACGAAGACTGCGGCCTGCGTTGCCTGTACCATGGTTGGAAGATGGACGTCACAGGCAAGGTGATCGAGATGGTCTCAGAACCGGCCTCCAGTGGCTTCATGGACAAGGTGCACCACAAGGCTTACCCAGTGCAAGAGTGGGGCGGCATGGTCTGGGCTTGGATGGGTGACCCACAAGCCAAGCCTGAATTTGTGCCCCCTCGCTGGGCTCCTACCCCAGAAGCTCGGGTGTCCATCGCCAAGGTGGTCTTGCCGGTCAATTGGGCACAAATTTTAGAAGGGGCGATTGACTCGGCCCACAGCTCCAGCTTGCACAGCTCGGACATGGTGCCGGCTCGGGTCGAGGGGGCTCAGGCCACCGCATCCAGCTGGTTGCGGCCCTCTACCGACAAAGCCCCGCGCTTGCAAGTGGATTTGGCGGGCTACGGCTTCAGGTATGCCGCCATCAGGCGCCCTATTTTCAATGCGCAAACACACGATTACATCAGACAGACGGTGTTTGTCGCACCATGGACGGTGCTGGTGCCCCCCAACAACCTGTACAACGTGGCCAACGTCAATGTGCCCGCCGACGACACCACGACGAATTTCTATTTCATCGCTTGGGGCCATCCGGCGCGCACACCCGAGACCGAAACTTGGCGCAAATTTTTGCGCCAAACCGTGGGGGTGGATCTGGACGACCGTTACCGGCCTTTGCGCAACCACGAGAACCGCTTTTGGCAAGACCGTCAGGCCATGAAAGCGGGTAACTTCACGGGCATCACCGGGTTTCCCAATCAAGACGTGGCCATGTGGGTCACCATGGGGCCCATTGCCGATCGCACCAAAGAGCGCTTGGGGGCCAGCGATTTGGCGGTGGTCGAGTTTCGCAAACAAATGTTGGATGCGGTGCGTGCGTTTCAACGCGGAGAGCCCGCCATTGGCACGGGCAACTTGGCGATCCCTCTCGAGGTCTGCGCCTACCAGCGAGTCATCCCCAAAACCCAAGATTGGCGCCAAGTGCCGGTGCGCCATGTGTGGGAGGACCAGGCGCAAGAGGGCGTCGATCAGGCCTATGTGGTCCAAAACTGAAAGTCATTCATGAGCCAACTTCACCTCTCGGTCGCCATGGGCGACTACGACCGCAACCGCGCCTTGTTCGATGGCCGGGTTCAGATCGATGGCTGTGACCCGGTCTTTATGTTGCTAAGTCCCGAAGAGATGTTTTTTCGGGCGATGCGCAGCCGCGATTTTGACGTCACCGAGTTGTCTTTTTCCAGTTACTTGGTCAAGCACTCGCGTGGTGAGTGTCCCTACATCGCAGTCCCCGTTTTTTTGTCGCGTGCCTTTCGCCACACTTCGATTTATGTTCGAAAAGACCGCATCCAAACCCCCGAGGACCTGCGTGGCAAGCGCATTGGCATCCCCGAGTACCAACTGACCGCCATCGTGTGGGCTCGCGCGATTTTGCAAGACGATCACGGCATTTCGCCCGAAGAGGTGACTTGGGTGCGCGGCGGCATCGACACTCCTGGGCGACCTGAAAAAATCAAATTGGACTTGCCCGCTGGTGTCCATATCGAGAGCGCCCCAGAGGGTGCCACCATCTCTGAATTGCTCGATCGCGGTGAGATCGATGCTTTCATTGCACCGCGCGCGCCCAGCGGCGCTGCGCTGAACAATCCGAATGTGGGCTGGTTGTTTGACGACCCCACAGCGAGCGCCAAAGACTATTACCGGCGCACTGGCATCTTCCCCATCATGCACGTGGTGGGCATTCGCAAAGAATTGGCTCAACAGCACCGCTGGTTGCCCGCGGCAGTCATGAAGGCTTTTGGCGAGTCCAAAACCCGTGCACTCGAACTGTTGTCTGACACGTCTGCCACCAAAGTCACGTTGCCATTTGTCGAAGAGCAACTCAAGGCCTGTCTC
>CAWUNN010000242.1:0-3931 GCA_963923185.1 uncultured Limnohabitans sp.
GCTTCGTCCATGGTGTGGGCAATGCCAGAACGTGCAGAGCCCAGACCAATTTTGGTCATGGCGTCTTTGAACTTCAGACGGTCTTCCGCTTTGTCAATGGCTTCAGGTGTGGCGCCAATCAACTCGACTTTGTACTTGGCCAACACACCGTGGTGCCACAAGTCCAAAGCGCAGTTGAGTGCCGTCTGACCACCCATGGTAGGCAAGATGGCATCGGGACGCTCTTTGGCAATGATTTTTTCAACCGTTTGCCAAGTGATGGGCTCGATGTAGGTCACATCGGCTGTGGCCGGGTCGGTCATGATCGTGGCCGGGTTGCTGTTGATCAAAATGACCTTGTAGCCCTCTTGACGCAAGGCCTTGCAAGCCTGCACCCCCGAGTAATCAAACTCACAGGCTTGCCCGATGATGATGGGGCCAGCCCCAATGATCAAAATGCTTTTGATGTCTGTGCGCTTAGGCATGCGCCTTCTCCTTTTGCATGAGGGCAATGAAGCGATCAAACAGGTAGCCAATGTCTTGTGGCCCTGGCGAAGCTTCGGGGTGGCCTTGGAAACAAAACGCGGGTCGATCGGTGCGAGCCAGCCCTTGCAAGGTGCCATCGAAGAGTGAAACATGGGTGGCGCGCAAATGCGCCGGCAAACTCTTGTCGTCCACCGCAAAGCCGTGGTTCTGGCTGGTGATCGACACACGCCCGGTATCGAGGTCTTTGACCGGGTGGTTGGCACCGTGGTGTCCAAATTTCATTTTGAAGGTTTTGGCGCCACTGGCCAGGGCCATGATTTGATGTCCCAAGCAAATGCCAAAGCAAGGCAGGCCTTGATCCATCAGAGTGCGGGCCGCCTCGATGGCGTAGTGACAGGGCTCGGGGTCACCGGGCCCGTTGGAGAAAAACACACCGTCGGGCCGAAGTTCAAGGACAGCGGTCGCTGGGGTTTGGGCCGGCACCACCGTCACGCGGCAACCGCGCTGGGCCAACATGCGCAAGATGTTTTTCTTGACGCCAAAGTCATAGGCCACCACATGAAATTGGGGTTGATGCTGCACCCCATAGCCAGCGTCCAACGACCACTCGGTTTGTTGCCACTCGTAGCCCGTGTCATGGCTGACCACGCGCGCCAGATCCAAACCAACCATGGCCGGAGCGGACTGGGCCTTGGCGATGGCCTGGGCCTGGATCTCGGGCGTCACCTCTTGACCAGGCTGCAAGGCCACGATGGCGCCATTTTGTGCACCGTGGGTTCGCAAGCGACGGGTCAAGGCACGGGTGTCCATGTCGGCAATCGCCACCGTGCCACTGGCATGTAAATACTCGGACAAGCTGTGCTGAGATCTGAAGTTGGAGGCCAGCAGGGGCAGGTTTTTGATGATCAACCCAGCGGCATGGACCCGATCGGCTTCAATGTCTTCAGGGTTGACCCCGTAGTTGCCGATGTGCGGGTAGGTCAAGGTGACGATCTGTTGGCAATAGCTGGGGTCGGTCAAGATTTCTTGATAACCGGTCATCGAGGTGTTGAAAACCACCTCGCCCACGGTGGCACCTGGGGCACCGATCGAATGGCCAACGAAGACCGTACCGTCTGCAAGCGCCAATAAAGCGCGGGGTTGTTTTCCCTGAAGAGACAAAAGCACTGGGTTCTCCGATGTGTTGCGGTTCGCCCCAGCGCGCGCACGAGGATTGCCCTGGCGTGAGCTTTTGATCGGGAATTGGCTTGTGTTCGAGCTGGTGGCGTGTAAGGGTGTGCTTGAAAGCCACCCATTATAACCAGCAAGGGGCGCCCCCAGGGTGTTGAGGGCCTTGAAATCAGAGTCCAGCGGTGGCGCTGGCATGCAAACAAATGGCCGCAGCGGAGGCCACATTCAATGACTCTTGACCTCCGGGCTGGGCAATGCGCACGCGCAGCTTGGCCATGGCCATCAGTTCAGGACCCACGCCCTGCCCTTCATGGCCCATGACCCAGGCGGCCGGATGAGGCAATTGAGCCTGGCGGACCAAGTCATGCAAAAAAGGCCCTTGGTGCGAACTGGTCGCCAACAGCGGCACTTTCAAAGCCCCCACATCGACGGGCTGCACCCCCTCATGCAGCTGCAAGCCCCAGTGTGCGCCCATGCCGGCACGCAAAACCTTGGGCGACCACAGGGCAGCGGTTCCTCGGATGGCCAAGACCTGCCGAAAACCCAAGGCCGCTGCACTGCGCAAAATAGAACCCACATTGCCCGCATCTTGGACTCGGTCCAACACCACGGTGGCGGCGTGGACATCCAAGACATCGGGTGTGGGCAAAGCAATCAAAATGCCCAGACCGGCAGGCGAATCCAGACCACTGATGGATTTGAACAAGGCGTCAGACAAGACCACTTGTCGCGGGCCCAGTTGTTGCCAAGCCATGGGCATTTGCGGCCAATGCGACTCGGCACAGACCAAGGTCAAGATCGGTGTGCCTTGACGCACCACGGCATCGACCAAGTGTTCGCCCTCCAGCCACACCTGCCCCATTTTTCGATAGGCTTGATTGTCTTGGGCCAAGCGTCGCAACCCTTTGAGCCAAGGGTTGTCTTTGGAAGTGATCTGCTCAGCCATGGTCTGCCTCGACGTCACAAGCGGCCACCGGGGCAAAACTGCGGCGGTGCCAGGGGGTTGGCCCTAAGCTTTTCAAGGCCTGCATGTGCTCGGCCGTGCCATAGCCTTTGTGGCGGGCAAAGCCATAAGAGGGAAACTGGGCATCGATCTCATCGCACCAACGATCGCGCTCGACCTTGGCCAAAATCGATGCCGCCGAAATCGCTGGCACTTTGGCGTCGCCACCCACAATGGCCTCGGCCCTGACATCGAGCACGGGCAGTCGATTGCCATCGATGCACACCTTGACCGGCTTGAGCCGCAAACCTTCGACCGCACGTTTCATGGCCAGCAAGGTCGCTTGCAAAATATTGAGTTGATCAATTTCTTGCACACTGGCTTGAGCCACGCTGCAACACAGGGCTTTGGCGCGGATTTCGTCGTACAGACTGTCGCGCCGCTTGGGGCTGAGTTTTTTAGAGTCCGCCAAGCCCCGTATCGGTTGCAAATCGTCCAAAATCACCGCGGCCGCGTAGACTGGCCCAGCCAAAGGGCCTCGTCCAGCTTCGTCCACGCCCGCCATGAGACCGGGCACATCCCAGTGCAGCGCGATTTGCTCAGCGGTCAAGAATTTGTTGGATCGCATCGGCGCTGCTCTGGGCGGTGTTGCGTTGCAAGCTGTGGTGCATGCTCAAAAAACGGCTTTGCAACACCTGAACCTCATCGGGATGAGTCAACCAATGGTGCAAGGCTTGGGCCATGGCTTCAGGCTGGGCCTGATCTTGCAAATATTCTGGCACCAAAAACGTTTGCGCCAAGATGTTGGGCAAACCCACCCAAGGTTGGATTTTTTTGCGTCGGGTCAACCACCAACTCATGGGGTGCATGGCATAGGCAATCACCATCGGGCGTTTGAACATGGCCGCCTCTAGGGTGGCCGTGCCGCTGGCCACCAACGAGACATCGCAAGCCGCCAAAGCCTGGTGCGATTGACCATCGAGCAGCATCAAACCTGGTCCCTGTTCCAAGCCTTGCAGCTCGGCTTGAACCATGGCTTTCAAACCAGGGGCGACAGGCAACAAGACCTTCAAGCCAGGGTGCTCGCGCGCCAGCAGCCGTGCGGTATCGACAAAGCGTTTGGCCAAGTATTTGATTTCACTGGCTCGGCTGCCTGGCAGCAAGGCCAACACACGGGCGTCGTCTGGCAAGCCCAGGGCCTGCCGGGCCTGCAAACGATCGGGCTGCAAAGGAATCGCATTGGCCAAGGGGTGCCCGACAAAGGTGGCCTGTATGCCATGCGCCTTGAGCAGATCGGGCTCGAATGGAAAGATGCAAAGCATACGATCAACCGCTTGAGCAATTTTTTTGATG
>CAWUNN010000243.1:0-3894 GCA_963923185.1 uncultured Limnohabitans sp.
CAAAGTCCCATCCAGGTCAAACAAAATCGCTTGGGGGGTAGGCACATCAATCCCCTCGGCGGGTGGCCACCCAATAATTCACGCTGGTGTCTTGGGTCAGTGAGTAACGCCGAGTGATGGGGTTGTAGGTCATGCCTTTGGTGGCTTGCCAATCCAAGCCTGCAGCTCGGCTGTGTGCGGCCAACTCACTGGGTTGGATGAATTTGGCGTACTCGTGTGTGCCTTTGGGCAGCAAGTTCAACACATACTCGGCACCGACGATCGCCAACAAAAACGATTTCGGGTTGCGATTCAGGGTGCTGAAAAACACCCAGCCCCCAGGTTTGACCAAGTTGGCACAGGCTCGCACCACCGAAGATGGGTCTGGCACATGCTCGAGCATTTCCATGCAAGTGACCACATCAAACTGCCCAGGCTGCTCGGCGGCCAAATCCTCCGCACTGATGGCGCGGTACTGCACCCCGGGGGTTTGTGCCTCTAAGGCATGCAACTGGGCCACCTTCAAGGCCTTGTCGGCCAAATCAATGCCCGTCACCTGGGCACCGGCGCGCGCCATCGAATCGGACAAAATACCGCCGCCACAGCCCACATCCAGCACCTTCAGCCCTTTGAGCGGCACAAACTCTTGGATCCAGCCCAAGCGCATGGGGTTGATCTGATGCAGGGGTTTGAACTCGCTCTCGGGGTCCCACCAGCGGTGGGCCAAGTCTGAAAATTTGGCCAATTCGGCCGGATCGGCATTGATGTGGGCTTGACTCATGTGCGAATTATCCCAGCTCCAAAAAATGAGGGTCTTTTCTTTGGGGTGCGGACCCCATTTGATTGAATTGGGGTCAGACCTCAATTCATGAAAGAGGCCAATAAAAAACCCCGGCAAGCCGGGGTTTGCAGATCGGGGGTGACCCAGATCAGTTGGCGCGGGTGCCGACCACTTCGATTTCGACGCGGCGGTTTTTGGCGCGGCCTTCTTTGGTGCGGTTGTCAGCGATGGGTTGCTTCTTGCCTTTGCCTTCGGTATAGATGCGGTTCTTTTCGATGCCTTTGCTGACCAAATAGGCCTTCACGGCTTCAGCACGACGCACCGACAGTTTTTGGTTGTAGGCGTCACTGCCAATCGAGTCGGTGTGGCCTACGGCAATGATCACTTCCAAGTTGATCGACTTGACCTTGCTGACCAGGTCATCCAATTTGGCTTTTCCTTCTGGCTTGATCACCGATTTGTCAAAGTCAAAGAAGGTGTCGGCGGCGTAAGTCACCTTAGAGGCGGCCACGGGCGCAGGAGCCGGTGCAGGTGCAGGTGCAACGACAGGTGCCGGGGCCGCCGGAGCTGCCTCGACTTTGGGAGCAGGAGCCAGGGCGCCGTCGCAGTCAGCGGCAGCTGTTGCGGGGGTCCAAGCGCTTGAACGCCAGCACAGACCGGTGCTGTTTTTCCAAACATCGCCTGCTGAATTGCGCCAGTTTTGGATGTCTTGGGCACTGGCCACAGAGGCCAGGCCAACGGCAGCAACGATCAGGGCCAGTTTGTTGAGTTTTTTCATGGTTCTTCCTCTGGAGACAGATTCAAAAACAACGAGCAAGAATCCATTTGTCCTGCTCACCTTGAGGGTTATTGTGCCATATTGGGGCACCCCACTTGTACGTAAAGGCCGCAAGTCCTTGATCTGATCGACATGGCTTGCTTTCAAGTGTTGTCTTGACGCCACACACCAAAGCTGAGTCTGTGGTCCTGCACGCCAGCTCCATGGGGGTCTTGGGTGTGTTGCACAGACCCTACAATGGATGGTTCTGTTGCACATGACGGCATTTTCATGACATCGTTCGCCAAAGAGACCTTGCCCATCAGTCTGGAAGAGGAGATGCGCCGCAGCTACCTGGATTACGCCATGAGCGTGATCGTGGGGCGCGCATTGCCTGATGCCCGCGATGGGCTCAAACCCGTGCATCGGCGTGTGCTTTTTGCCATGCACGAGTTGAACAACGATTGGAACCGACCCTATAAAAAGTCTGCCCGCATCGTGGGCGATGTGATCGGCAAATACCACCCGCATGGCGACAGCGCGGTCTACGACACGATCGTGCGCATGGCGCAAGATTTTTCTTTGCGACACATGCTGGTCGATGGCCAGGGCAACTTCGGCTCGGTTGATGGCGACAGCGCAGCCGCCATGCGTTACACCGAAATCCGTTTGTCCAAAATCGCCCACGAAATGTTGGCCGACATCGACAAAGAAACGGTGGATTTTGGCCCCAACTACGACGGCTCTGAACAAGAACCCCTGGTACTGCCCACCCGCTTGCCCAATTTGCTGGTCAACGGCTCGGCCGGCATTGCCGTGGGCATGGCCACCAACATCCCGCCGCACAACCTCAATGAGGTGGTGGACGCCTGCCTGCACATGTTGCGCAACCCGAATGCCAGCGTGGATGATTTGATGGAAATCATCCCGGCACCTGACTTCCCCACCGCCGGCATCATTTACGGCATTCAAGGCGTCAAAGAGGGCTACCGCACCGGTCGTGGCCGAGTGGTGATGCGGGCCAAATGCCATTTTGAAGACATCGACAAAGGACAACGTCAGTCCATCATCGTCGATGAACTGCCCTACCAGGTCAACAAGAAGACCTTGCTCGAGCGAATTGCCGAACTCGTGCACGAGAAAAAAATCGAAGGCATCAGTCACATTCAAGACGAATCTGACAAATCGGGCATGCGTGTGGTCATTGAACTCAAGCGCGGCGAAGTGCCCGAGGTGGTGCTGAACAATTTGTACAAGCAGACGCAGTTGCAAGACACGTTTGGCATCAACATGGTGGCTTTGATCGATGGCCAACCCAAGTTGTGCAACCTGAAAGACCTGATCGTGGTCTTCCTTGAGCACCGCCGAGAGGTGGTGACTCGGCGCACTGTTTACAACCTGCGCAAAGCCCGCGATCGCGGGCATGTGTTGGAAGGCTTGGCGGTCGCTTTGGCCAACATCGATGAGTTCATCGCCATCATTCGCAACGCCCCTACACCCCCCGTGGCCAAGGCCGAGTTGATGACGCGCTCTTGGGACAGCAAACTGGTGCGCGAGATGTTGACTCGCTCGCGCGCCGATGGCGGCCAAGTCCATGCCGATGACTATCGGCCTGAAGGCTTGCTGCCCGAGTTCGGCATGCAAGGCGATGGCTTGTACCGCCTGAGTGAGACCCAAGCCCAAGAAATTTTGCAGATGCGTTTGCAACGCTTGACTGGCCTTGAGCAAGACAAGATCGTCAACGAATACAAAGAGGTCATGGCCGAGATCGATGATTTGCTCGACATTTTGTCCAAGCCCGAGCGCGTCTCGACCATCATTTCAGACGAATTGGGTGCATTGCGCCAAGAGTTTGGTCAAACCAAGTTGGGCGCTCGTCGCAGCCAAATCGAACACAACGCACAAGATCTGGCCACCGAAGACCTGATCACCCCCACCGATGTGGTGGTCACCTTGTCGCACAGCGGTTACATCAAAAGCCAACCCTTGTCTGAGTACCGTTCCCAAAAACGAGGCGGGCGCGGCAAGCAAGCGGCAGCCACCAAAGAAGACGATTGGATCGATCAACTCTTCATTGCCAACACGCACGACTACATTTTGTGCTTCTCCAACCGAGGTCGCCTGTACTGGCTGAAAGTGTGGGAGGTGCCCGAGGGTTCGCGCAACTCGCGTGGGCGACCGATTGTCAACATGTTCCCATTGGCTGAAGGCGAAAAAATCAATGTGGTGCTGCCCCTGACGGGCGAGTTCCGCAGTTTCCCCGCCGATCACTTTGTGTTCATGTCCACCGCGGGCGGCACCGTCAAAAAGACCGCACTGGATGAGTTCAGCAACCCGCGCAAGGCCGGCATCATCGCTGTCGATTTGGACGACGGCG
>CAWUNN010000244.1:0-3881 GCA_963923185.1 uncultured Limnohabitans sp.
GATGATGCGCTTTTCATGAGGCCATTCTGACATGTATTGATGTCCAAACGTCGCCCTAAAAGTTAATATTAACAATTCATACTAGATGGTAATTGCATTATTTTTGATTAACATGATGGAATCGCTATTGGAGGCCACATGCAAACCATCCCGTTTTACAAAGCTGAGCAAGAATTGCGGCAATTGTCCCAAGCCTGCTTGCGTACTTTGGCGCACAAAGGGCAACTGCTGCGGTTCAAGCCCGGCAGCTCGGTGATCACCCAAGGGCAAAGAGGGCACGAGGTTTACCTCGTGCTGGACGGCAAATTCATTGCATTTGTGCATTCTGAGGGGCACAAAGAGCGTCGCTTGATTTTGGACACCTTGCAACCCAGCGACATCTTTGGAGAAATCAGTCACGAAGGGGATTTGCGCACGGCATCGATCTTTGCCACCCAAACGTCGATGTGTGCCATGCTTCATGGTGAAACCTTCATGAAGCAGTGTGAGCAAGACCATCAACTGCAGCAGTACCTCATGCAAACTTGCTTCAAACGCAATCGCAGCAACATCCGTTTGTTAACGCATACCATTTTCAGCGACATTTACACCCGATTGACCGACCTGCTGATGAAGCTGGCCACCCAAGTATCGCCCAAATACTTCCACATTCCTGAACGAATCACCCATCAGGAATTGGCCAATTGGGTGGGTTGCAGCCGAGAAATGATCAGTCGGTTGCTGAAAGACCTGCAAAAAGGGGGCTACATCTCGCGCCACAAAGATCAGACGATTGTGTTGCACCCTCCGCTGCCCCTGAGATGGTGAGCCAGGTCTGACTCAAATCAATAAACTGACCAGGGATGTCGCATTTGCCAACCATTTTGGGGATAATTGACGGGATTTGACAAATTTTGGGTATCCAGCCCTGTTCTGACTGAATGAGCGTCACTCCTGTCCCCATTGCACCCGATCAGCCCATGCCCCACCGCAAGGTGATTCGTGAATGGTTGATTCCATTGTCGCAACGCACCACCCTTCGGGCGTTTGTCTTGCTTGTCTTTGACTATGTCCTTTGGGCAGGCCTGATCTCGGGCACCGTTTATTTTCAAGCTTGGTGGGCCAAAGTCTTGTGTGGACTGGTGGCCGGTTTTGTCATTGGCCGCTTGTTCATCATCGGGCATGACGGTTGCCATCAGAGCTTGACGCCTCATCGGGGGCTGAACAAATGGCTGGGAAGAATTGCTTTTTTACCCTCTTTGACCCCTTACAGTTTGTGGGACGTGGGACACAATGTCGTTCACCATGGCTATACCAACCTCAAGGGCTTTGACTTTGTGTGGGCCCCATTGACGCCACAAGAGTACCAAGCCTTAAGCCCCATGGGCAAATTCATGGATCGGATCTATCGAAGTGGCTGGGCGCCCGGCCTGTATTACATGGTTGAAATTTGGTGGAAGCGCATGTTTTTCCCCAGCGCCAAACAAATGCCCACTCGCCGCCCCATCTTTTTGTGGGACAACCTGCTGGTGGGCGGCTTTGGCCTGATTTGGTTGGCTGGGTTGGCCTGGGCAGCACACCTCAGTGAACAGTCCTTGCTTTGGATCTGGTTGTGCGGCTTTGCGATCCCTTTCTTGTTCTGGTCGGCCATGATTGGCTTTGTGGTCTATGTGCACCACACCCACGAAAAAGTGTATTGGCACAACGACCGCAGTGCTTGGGCCAAAGCACAACCCTTTGTATCGACCACGGTGCATTTGACTTTTCCGTTTCACATTGGCTCATTGATGCACCACATCATGGAGCACACCGCTCACCATGTGGACATGAGCATTCCGTTGTATCGCCTCAAGCAAGCGCAGACTAAGCTGGAAGATCTGTTGCCTGGGCGCATCATCGTCCAGCGTTTTTCATGGCGCTGGTACTTTGAAACGGCGCGCAAATGCAAGCTGTATGACTTCAGCCGCCAAAGCTGGACCGACTACAAGGGCCGTTTGACCCGCAGCGTCAGTTCAGCGCCATGCTGAGTTTGCGCCGGTAACGCGACACCAACTCGGCTTGCGGGTCTTGGGGCGTGCTCGCCTTGCCCGCAATCTCGAGCCCACCCGTCTGGGTTTTGTCCTGGGCCTCGGCCTTGGGCTTAGGCGGTGTCATCAACTCTAAGATGCCAATGTAGACCTTGCGTGGCAACTCGTCTTGCCAGGCCTTATCGCGCATGATGATCTCTAGCAACTCTTCCATGGCGGCTTCAAACTGACCTGCAGCCATCAGCAACCGGGCCTTGGCCAAGCGGGTCTCAAAGTCGCGCTTGTTGCTGGCCAAGGCTTCGTCGAATTGCTCAAGCGTCCATTGCGCACGCTCATCGGTGGTGGCAAATTGCAGGGCCTGCAACCAGTGCAACAAAGCCTCGAAACGCAATTGCCTGGGTATTTGAGCCAAGGCGGGGGCCAAGGCGGTTTCAGCCGCCTCTAACTCACCCAAAGCAATCAACAGTTTCACGTAATCATGGCGGGCATCGTCGTTGGCTGGGTTGATGGCCAGCGCCTCTTGCAACTTGGCCAATGCAGCCTCGTTGTCGCCTTGTGCCATCAGTTCTTCGGCTTGGGCCGTGTCGGCCTCGGCCAACAGCTCGCCCTCTGAGGGGATGTGTTTGTCCAAAAATTCACGCAGCTTGCCCTCGGGCAAAGCGCCCATGAATCCGTCCACCGGCTTGCCCCCCATCAGCAACACACACGTGGGGATGCTGCGAATACCAAAAGCCGCGGCCAGTTGTTGCTCGTCGTCCGAGTTGATTTTGACCAGCTTGAAACGCCCGCCATAATCCTCCTCGAGCCGCTCAAGCACAGGCCCGAGCGATTTGCACGGCCCACACCAAGGGGCCCAAAAATCGACCAGCACTGGGGTGGTCGTTGAGGCTTCTATGACTTCGGTTTCAAAATTTTGTACCGTCACATCCAACATGCTCAGAGACTCCAACTTTCATGGCCCGAAGGCTAAAATGCAAGCATAACCCACATGAACTGCAAATGACATCACCTATTGTTGGCGTGGTCATGGGCTCTCAGTCTGACTGGGAGGTCATGCAAAACGCAAGCCTGATCCTGCAGGAGTTTGAAATTCCTTTCGAAGCCCGCGTGGTGTCGGCACATCGCATGCCTGACGACATGTTTGCCTATGCAGAATCGGCAGGGCCACGGGGCTTGCGGTGCATCATCGCGGGGGCCGGCGGCGCAGCCCACTTGCCCGGCATGCTGGCGGCCAAAACCATGGTGCCCGTCTTGGGTGTGCCCGTGCCCAGCCGCCATCTGCAAGGCGTCGATTCATTGCACAGCATCGTCCAAATGCCCAAAGGCGTTCCGGTGGCCACTTTTGCCATTGGCGCGGCCGGCGCTGCCAATGCCGCCTTGTTTGCGGTAGCCATGTTGGCGTCTGGGCAAGCCCTGTGGGCCCAAAAACTGGCAGCCTACCGCCAAGCCCAAACTGATCATGCTCGCGCCATGCAGGTGCCGCCCCCGGCATGACTTCAGTGGCACCTTGGATTGCACCTGGCTCATGGCTGGGCATGCTGGGCGGGGGTCAATTGGGCCGCATGTGGGTCCATGCTGCTCAAAGCTTGGGCTATCGTTGCATGGTGCTGGACCCGGATCCAGACAGCCCAGCGGGCGCGGCCGCAGACCGTCATCTTTTGGCCTCGTACCTGGACCCGCAGGCTTTGCAAACCCTGGGTCAAACCTGTGCCGCCATCAGCACCGAGTTTGAAAACGTGCCGGCAACGGCTCTGCACAACCTGAGTCAGTGGACCTCAGTCAGGCCCCACGCCGATGCCGTCTCTGTGGCCCAAGACCGCGCTCGCGAAAAGGCTCACTTTCAGACCTGTGGCGTGCCCGTGGCACCTCACCACG
>CAWUNN010000245.1:0-3854 GCA_963923185.1 uncultured Limnohabitans sp.
AAAGTGTTGAACAAGTCGACCGCCTGCCAGTCGCCTGGCGCCTGAGTCGCCATGGAACATAGGGTAACACCAACCGGCATCGGTCGTTCTAGTCAGGGCCTTGATCGAAAAACCATGCTTGAACTCCGTAAGCTGCGCCCTAAAACTTACCCTTTTGTTTGAGTCGACTCAAGGTTTCGGCCGATAGGTTGAGGTAGGCGGCCAATTCTTTTTGCGGGATGCGCGCAAACATGTCGGGGTGTTTGCGCTTGAAGCGATTCACGCGTCCAGGGGCATCGAGCAAGTGCAGGGTGATGGTGTGCGCCATGATCTCGCTCATCAGGTGCATGACATATCGCTCAAAGTCTTCGCGCAGGGCGGGGCGGCGGCGGATGAACTCGACCCACTGCGGCATGCTCAGTTTGGCCACCCTGGCTTTGGTGACCGAGACGATGCTGTAAGGGGTGGGGGTGCCCAAACACCAAGCCGCATAACTGGTCTCCATTTCGCGCTCATCCGAGATCCGCAAAATCATTTCTTTGGCCTCAAGATTGGTCACCACCCGCTTGAGCAGTCCATCGACAATGAAGTAATGCTCCATCTCGCGCACACCTTGGTGCAGCAAATGCTCGCCTTTGGCGCAATCGACCACGCTGAGCATCGATTCGAGCTCGTGCATCGAACTTTCGTCGAGGTCTTTTAGCAATGGGGTTTGTCTGATTTGAAGCCGAATCACATTGCGCTCGGGGTGCTGCTCCAAGCCAATCGCATGCAGCGCTTGCCGCTTGAACGGGGCGGTTGAGCGGGGCGCACGCTCCGATGCCGCCATCCCGATTCGATCGGGTGTTGGCTCTGAGGTCAACGGCTCTGGCAACTCCATGGGGCAAGGCCTCGGTGGAAATTTAAAAAAATTGACTTGGGTCAATCGCGATTTGAAAAGACAACTTTTAACATCGTGCAGTTTACTTGCATTGGCCATGTGCCGAAAGAAATGGATGACCTCATGACAACCGATCAAGCCAGCACCGACATCGATAGCTTTCACCTGTTGATTGAAGGCCTCAAACTCAATGGCATCGAGACCATTTATGCCTTGCCGGGCATCCCCATCACCGATTTGTGCCGCAAGGCCCAAGCCGCCGGCATGCGGGTGATTGCCTTCCGACACGAGCAACATGCGGGCAATGCCGCCGCCATCGCTGGATTTTTGACGCAAAAACCTGGGGTTTGCTTGACGGTCTCGGCGCCAGGTTTTTTAAACGGGTTGACGGCTTTGGCCAATGCCACCACCAATTGCTTTCCCATGATTTTGATCTCGGGCTCTTCAGAGCGTGAAATCGTCGATTTGCAGCAAGGCGATTACGAAGAAATGGACCAACTGGCCATTGCCAAACCCTTGTGCAAGGCCGCCTTTCGGGTGCTAGAGGCACAAGACATTGGCGTGGGCTTGGCCCGTGCCATTCGCTCGGCCCTGTCGGGTCGACCGGGTGGGGTCTACCTGGACTTGCCAGCCAAATTGTTCACCCAATCGTTGCCAGCAGACAAAGGGCGTCAAGCCTTGATCAAGGTGGTCGACCCAGCGCCAAGGCAAATTCCAGCCCCCGATGCGGTTGCTCGGGCACTGGATTTGCTTAAAGGGGCCCAAAAGCCTCTGGTGGTGTTGGGCAAAGGAGCGGCCTATGCCCGTGCTGAACAAGTCATTCAAAAGCTGATCGAAACATCCGGCATTCCTTACCTGCCCATGTCCATGGCCAAAGGCATCTTGCCCGATGATCATGCGCAATCGGCGGCCGCGGCCCGTTCTTTTGTATTGCCCGAGGCCGATGTGGTGCTGTTGATCGGGGCTCGATTGAATTGGCTGTTGTCACACGGCAAAGGCAAAACCTGGGGTGGTCAGACCTCGAAAGCTTGGGGCGGACAGAAGTACATCCAAATCGATATTTCACCCACCGAGGCCGACAGCAATGTGCCCACCGCGGCCCCCCTGGTCGGTGATGTCGGCTCTTGTGTGTCGGCCCTATTGGCCGGCATGGGCTCGAATTGGCCTCGGCCGCCTCAAGCTTGGTTGCAAGCCATTGAGGAGCGCAAGAGCAAAAACGTCGCCAAGATGGCTGAGACCTTGGCCAAAAACCCATTCCCCATGAGCTTTCAAAGCGCCTTGTCTGTGGTACGTGATGTGATGCGCGACAAACCCGATACGGTGTTGGTCAATGAAGGGGCCAATGCCTTGGATTTCACGCGCAGCATCGTCGACATGTACAAGCCGCGCAAGCGATTGGATGTGGGCACTTGGGGCATCATGGGCATTGGCATGGGTTTTTCGGTGGCTGCCGCAGTGGAAACGGGTGAGCAGGTCTTGGCCATCGAAGGCGACAGCGCATTTGGATTCTCAGGCATGGAGATTGAGACCATTTGTCGCTACAAGTTGCCGGTGTGCATCGTGGTACTGAACAACAATGGGGTGTACAAAGGGACCGATGTCAACCTCAGTGGTGGCGTCGATGTGGCGCCCACGGTCTTTGTCAAAGACGCGCGCTACGAAAAGATGATGGAAGCATTCGGCGGGGTTGGCGTTTACGCCACCACCCCACAAGCCATCAGGCAGGGCATAGAAGAGGCCTTCAAAAGCCGTCGCCCCACGTTGATCAACGCCATCATCGATGAAACCGCAGGCACCGAAAGCGGGCGCATCACGGCTTTGAACCCCACAGCTGCCAAAAAGAGCAGTTGAACTTTTCATGTCATTCAGGGAGGTCTCACCATGAGCCAAAAAAATCTGCCACTCAGTGGCATCAAAATCATCGATTTCACCCATGTCCAAGCGGGTCCCGCTTGTACCCAGTTGTTGGCCTGGTTTGGCGCCGATGTCATCAAAGTCGAGCGCCCTGGCGCAGGGGACGTGACACGCAGTCAACTGCGCGATGTGCCCGATGCCGATGCTTTGTACTTCACCATGCTCAACAGCAACAAGCGATCACTGACCCTGGACACCAAAACGCAAGAGGGCAAAGAGGTGTTGGAAAAGCTGATCAAGCAGTCCGATGTCATGGTTGAGAATTTTGGCCCAGGTGCTTTGGATCGCATGGGCTTTACCTGGGAATACATTCAAAAATTGAACCCGGGCATGATCCTGGCTTCGGTCAAGGGTTTCAGCGAGGGCCACCACTACGAAGACCTCAAGGTCTATGAAAACGTGGCTCAGTGCGCCGGGGGCGCCGCTTCGACCACAGGTTGGTGGAAAGGTGAAAACTCTCAACCCACCATCTCTGCGGCTGCGCTTGGGGACTCTAACACCGGCATGCACCTGGCCATTGGCATTTTGACCGCGATCATTGGCCGCCAGCAAACCGGCAAAGGACAAAAAGTGGCCGTCTCGATGCAAGACGCCGTCTTGAACCTGTGCCGAGTCAAAATGCGAGACCAGCAACGCCTTGAGCGAGTGGGCTACCTTGAAGAGTACCCCCAGTACCCACACGAGACTTTTGGCGACACCGTGCCGCGTGGCGGCAATGCCGGTGGAGGAGGTCAACCGGGTTGGATTCTCAAGTGCAAAGGCTGGGAAACCGATCCCAACGCCTACATTTATTTCACCGTACAAGGCCACGCCTGGGAGCCGATTTGTGACGCCTTGGGCAAGCCCGAATGGAAAACCGACCCCAAGTACACCACCGCTCGGGCTCGTCAACCCCACATCATGGACATCTTCAAAACCATTGAAGCCTTCATTCAAGACAAAACCAAATTCGAAGCGGTCGATATTTTCCGCAAGCACGACATCCCTTGTGCACCCGTGTTATCCATGAAAGAGTTGCTGCGCGACGAGTCGTTGCGCAAAAGCGGCTCGATTGTTGAAGTGCCTCACAAGGTGCGGGGCA
>CAWUNN010000246.1:0-3836 GCA_963923185.1 uncultured Limnohabitans sp.
TCACCGGTTTGCTCACCGTACACAGGCAAGGCCCAAGCCGCATGGGCGCTGACAAAAAACAAAAGGGCAACAAAGAATCGATGGATCATGAGGGCCAAATGAAATTCAATGAAGGTATGAAAGTCACAGTTTAGTGCCTGACAGTCCTTTTCAGATCTCAAGCCATCGATCTGCCAGATCTCACCAATTGTCCCGGCAAGGCACCCGTGGCTTGGCCGTCTTGCATCACCACCTGACCGCTGACCAATGTGGCCACATACCCTTGGGCCGTTTGAACCAGTCGCCTGCCTCCGGCTGGCAAATCATGGATCAAGGTGGGCGCAGACAACTCGAGTCGATCAAAATCAATCAAGTTGATGTCGGCTTTCATGCCTGGCTTGATGGCGCCACGATCGAACATGCCCAGCGCCCTGGCATTGCGTTGGGTCTGCGCATGCACCAAAAACTCAATCGGCAAACGTTCACCCCGGCTGCGCTCTCTGCCCCAATGCTTGATCAGGTACGTGGGATAGCTGGCATCACAGATGTAGCCGCAATGCGCACCCGCGTCGCCCAAGCCCAACAGTGCCGCCGGATGGGTCATCATTTCACGCACCACATCCAGATTGCCGTCGGTGTAGTTGTAGAGCGGAAAATAAAATTTTTGTCGTCCCCCGTCTTGCAGCATCATGTCGTAAGCCACCTCCATGGCTGGCAGGCCACGGCTTTTCGCCAAACCAGCGATGCTGTCCTCGACTCTGGGCTCGTAGTTGGCATGCTCATAGATCGGAAAGTACTTGTGAAAGTGCTGGGTGATGCTCTCTAACCTGCGGTTGTCCAAAGGCCGTGCAGCCTCGGCCAAGATGCGCTGACGCAATGGTGGGTTTTGCAATTCACGCACCCGGTCTTCGAGCTGCAAATCGGCAATGGCCTTGTAAGAGGGGGCCAAAAAGAATGGGTGCATCGAGCACTCAAGACCATGAATCATGCCAATGGCTCTGCAAGCCACCTGAGCCTTGATGTCCAGGCCTGCGTTGCGCGCCAAATCCGTACGCCGCAACACCTCTTTCCATCTGTGCGGTACGAAATCATGCTGAAGCAAAGAATAGGACAAGGGACGGCCACTGGAGCGGACCAATGCTTCGATCAATTTGAACTCGGCGTCCAGATCATCCCAGTCTGTGATGAGTTGAAGAACGCCCTGCCCGGTCTCGCCCATGGCACGTGCAATGGTGATCAACTCTTGATCTGCGGCCCCCAGCGATGGCACCGCTTCGCCTTGCTTGGTTCGGTGAACCGCGGTGCGCGAAGATGTGAACCCCAAAGCCCCAGCACAGACCGCCTCTTTGACAATGGCCGCCATGGACTGCATGTCTTGCTCGGTGGCGGCCTGGCGCTGTGCACCTCTTTCACCCATCACAAACACGCGCAAGGCACCATGCGGAATTTGTGCCCCGATGTCCATGATGCGCTCTTTTCTCGCCATGGCATCCATGTACTCAGGAAAGCTCTGCCATTCCCACTGCACCCCTTCAGCCAGAACGGCGCCTGGGATGTCTTCGACGCCCTCCATCAACTCGATCATCCATTCACGCTGATGTGCATGAGCAGGCGCAAACCCCACGCCGCAATTGCCCATCACCGCGGTGGTGACCCCATGCCACGAAGAGGGGGACATCTGAGGGTCCCAACTGGCTTGACCATCGTAATGGGTGTGGATATCGACCCAGCCTGGGGTCACCAGCAAGCCATCAGCATGAATCGTGTGCGAAGCGGCAGACGTGATGTGCCCGACTTCGACAATTTGGCCGGCCCGAATGGCCACGTCAGCGGTCATGGGCAAAGCGCCCGTGCCATCCACCACCGTTCCACCCTTGATGATCAAATCGTGCATGTCTCTCCCCTGATTCATTTGTCAGTCCAAGGAATTTCTCTCCACAGCTGCCTGAAGACCGCATCTGCAGCTCGCAGCTCGGCATCGTAGCTTGTTGGTGCCAGGTATCGAACAGGCGCAAACCCTTGTTCAGCGGCGTTTTTGAACATCGGATCGTGGATGGCACGCTCTAGCGCTTGAACCCACTGGGTCTTGATGTTCAAAGGCAAGCCTTTGGGTGCGGCGACACCACGCAGCGAAGACATGTCGAATGCAAAACCCTGCTCTCTGAAAGTCGGCCAATCGGTGGCCATGCCGATTCGTGTGAGGGTCATTTGCCCCAAACATCGAATCGGGGACCCACCTTTGAGGTACTGCAAGGCCTCGCCCACATTGATGGCGCCAACCGTGAGGTGACCTCCGATCAGGGCCGACCGCACCTCTGCCGTCCCTTTGAAGGGCACATGGGTCATTTGAACACCCGCAGCCTTCTCAAAAAAAAGCATGGCCAGGTGATCGTCAGAGCCCACCCCCGTGCTTCCCACGGTGGTGGCAGCCGGATTGGCCTTGGCACGAGCGGCCAAATCGGCCAATGTCTTGATGGGGCTGTCCCTGTGAACACAAAACGTGCCAGGGTCGTCCACCACATTGCCCAACACATCAAAGCTGCCCATGTTCCAAGCCGTTTTGCGCTCGATGGGAATGGTGAGCACGGGCGGTGTGTTGATGAATCCGATGGTGTAGCCGTCAGGCACCGCGTTGGCCAAGGCCAAATAGCCAATTTCACCGCCGGCACCGGCTTTGTTGCTGACAATGACCCTAGCGCCTCCCCCCAGCGCTTTTTCAAGCACGGGCGCCAATTGCCTGGCCACCATGTCAGTGCCGCCACCTGGGGCGTAAGCGACGATCAACGTGATGGGCTGATCGCTGGGCCAGGCACAAAAGCCCAGTTGGCCCAAACAGACACCGCACACCAAGATCACGCACGCCAACCCCTGACGCAGCTTGTCAGGCCACACATGGCGCTTGGCCCTGCCCGTTTTGATGTCGTCTTCCATCGTCAGACCCATGGCTGTTTCCCCTCCATCTGATGGCCTGAGCGGACATTCAGTGGTTCAACACAAAGGGAATATTTTCACGGCATCGAAGCTAAATGGTGGAATTTTTTTCTCAATGGATAGCTGTAAATAACTACATTTTCACATGAAAATAGATCTAATAAGCTATTTATGATATAAACTGATCAATCGGTCTATTTTGATGTGTGTGTTTGAGTGAATGGATCGATTGAAAGTTCAGTCATTCAAGTTAACTGGGAGGTTGCAATGTTTGAGCAAAATGGTTTCATCTCAAGTCGCAGGTCCAACATCAAGAGCCTGCATCTGGCTGTGTCGCTGATGGTTGCAGTGGCGGTCCTCAGTGCCTGCGGTGGGGGCGGCTCTGGTGGTTCGACCGACAGCTCAACCTCAAGCAATACCACTCCAACGCCAACGCCTACCCCTACGCCCACTCCTACGCCAACACCCACAACGCCCAGTTATGTGGTCAGTGGCAATATCAATGGCTTGTATGCTGCTGGACTGAAGCTCAGCGAAGCCCCTGGCGTCGCCCCCATCTCCATTGCCAAAGGGACAAACACCTACAGATTTCCGGCCATCACGTCAGGCACCAAATTGGGCATGTATGTGGCGACTCAGCCCAATTGGCAATGGTGTGATTTGGATCCCCTTCAACAATATGCCATCTCCTCCAACATCAACAGCGACTTGACTATCAGTTTGAATTGCCAAACATCTGCCGCATTGGTTCAACCATTCGCAGGTTCTTATTACAACGGACTTCTGGATGGCATGAACAAAACTGCACAATTTTGGGGGCCACAAAGCATCGCCTTTGATAAAGCCGGAAACGCATACATATCAGACACTCAAAACAATGCGATCAGAAAAATCGATACCAATGGGATCGTGACGACCATCGCTGG
>CAWUNN010000247.1:0-3826 GCA_963923185.1 uncultured Limnohabitans sp.
GACTTGGCAGCATGCTCTACGGCTTGCACACACTCGGGGTGAAATTGCTGGGCCGTGAAACTGACCACAGGTTGCAAGTCGATGGCCAAACCGGTGTGGGTGGCGTGTGAGCGCACAAATTCTTTCAGTTCTTCGGCCATGCGCTCGACCGAGGCGTCGGTGTGGTTTCTGAAGTCGACCGAGAAGCTGACCCGTCCCGGAATGACATTGCGGCTGTTGGGATGCACATGCACCATGCCCACGGTGCCTCGACCATGGGGTGCATGGCGATGCGCGATGGCCACCACCTCTTGCATGACACGGGTGGCCACTTGCAAGGCGTCGCGGCGCAGGCCCATCGGTGTGGGGCCCGCGTGCGCCTCCATGCCGTGGACCACACAATCAAACCAGCGTTGACCCAAAGCGCCTTGCACCACGCCGATGGTGACGTTGGCGTCTTCAAGCACCGGACCTTGCTCGATGTGGGCTTCAAAATACGCCCCAATCGGGTGCTGCCCTGGCACCTCATCGCCCAAATAGCCGATCGCGGCCAACTCATCGCGCACCGACAAACCCTGTGTGTCGCGGGCACTGTAGGCATGCTCCAAGGTGAAGGCCCCACTGAACACGCCCGAGCCCATCATGACCGGCACAAAGCGCGACCCCTCTTCGTTGGTCCACACCGCCACTTCAATGGGGGCTTGGGTTTGCACCTGATGATCGTTCAAGGTGCGCACCACTTCCAATCCTGCCAAGACGCCATAGTTGCCGTCAAACTTGCCCCCCGTGGGTTGAGTGTCCAGGTGACTGCCCGTCATGATGGGGGGCAAGCTGTGGTCCCGCCCAGGGCGTCGCATGAAGATGTTGCCAATTTGATCGATCGTGACCGACATGCCCAGCTCTTTGGCCCATCCCACCACCAGATCGCGGCCTTGGCGATCCAGATCGGTCAATGCCAAACGGGCCACTCCGCCTTTGGCGGTGGCCCCAATGCGGGCCAGCGTCATCAGCGATTGCCACAGGCGTTCTTCGTTGATGCGCAATTCGGTCAGGGCTTGAGGGGTGGCAAGGCTCATGGGTTGCTCCTGTAAGCGTGATTTCAAATGGGTTGGTCGCATCGGGCCCACTGGGTGTCGGAGCAGCGCAACACCTCAGGGGGGCGCACTCGACAGCCCTGGACCGCATGCGCACAACGCGGCGCGAATGCGCACCCCGTGAGGGGGGTCGACAAATCGGGTGGCGCGCCCGCAATGGTCGCTAAACGTTCTGTTCGGCTCAAATGGGCGTGGGCCCGACTGGCCAACAAGGCCCGAGTATAAGGATGGCGCGGCCGGTGAATCAACTCGGTACACAAGCCTTCTTCGACGATGCGCCCTGCGTACATGACGGCCATGCGATCGGCGACCTCGACGGCTGCGCCAATGTCGTGCGTCACAAAAATCACCGACAAGCCCAAATCGCGTTGCAACTCGCGCAACAACAACAAAATCTGAATCTGTACCGTGGCATCCAGCGCCGTGGTCGGCTCGTCGGCCAACAACACCTGAGGCCGACAAGCCAGTGCCAAGGCAATCATGGCCCGCTGCCGCATGCCCCCACTCATCTCATGCGGATAAGCGGCCAAACGCCTTTGTGCGCTGGGGATGCGAACCCGTTCAAACAGCTCAAGGGCGCGGGCTTGGGCCTGGGCCAAAGAAAGCGCTTCATGGCGGCGAATGGTCTCGGTGATTTGCTGGCCCACGCTGTACACCGGATCCAGGGCCAGCAAAGGCTCTTGAAAAATCATCGAAGCCACGCGCCCTCTGTAAGAAGACAGCTGCTTCGCATTCATGGCCATCACGTCTTGTTGAGCCACCTGGATGTGGCCTTGCATGTGCGTTCGATGCGATGGGTGCAGCCGCAGCAAAGAGCGCAAGGTGACACTTTTGCCAGAGCCCGATTCGCCAATCAGGGCGATCACCTCACCTCGGCGCAGCTGCAAATTGACGCCTTGGACCGCATGCACCGGCTTTGAAGCGCCGGTGAAAGTCACCTGCAAATCGCGGACATCGACCATCAAATCGGTGTGGGCCACTGAACTCATGGTGTCTGCACCCATGCGCTGCTGTCCGCATGCCCATCCGCGTCTTGCTGCATCCAGCATGCCACCGCATGGCCATTGGCCTGGCGATGCAACAGCGGCATGTGGGCTGCGCACATGGCCTTGGCATGGGCACAGCGGGTATGAAATCGACACCCCGAGGGCGGATTGATCGGGTTGGGCGGGTCCCCCGCCAACGGGGGCGAGACGGTGCGATGCTCAGGGTCCATCGAGGGGATCGATTGAAGCAAGGCTTGGGTATAGGGATGTTGAGGTTGCTCGAACAGAGTTTGGGCAGCCCCCATTTCAACCACTTGCCCAAGGTACATGACCATGACCCGATCGCTCATGTAGCGCACCACATTCAAATCGTGGCTGATGAAGACATAGGTCAACTTGAACTCGGCTTTCAGGTCCAGCAGCAAATTGAGCACCTGGGCTTCGACCGATTTGTCCAGCGCCGAGACAGCCTCGTCCAAAATGACCAGGCGCGGTTGCAAGGCCAAGGCACGAGATATGTTGACCCTCTGGCGTTGTCCACCTGAGAGCTCGTGAGGGTAGCGCGATGCGTACCGCGCAGGCTCTAGCCCGACCTTGTGCAGCAGATCACGGGCTCGCTCTTGGGCTTGGCGTCGTGACAGCCCATGAACCTGGGGAGCAAAGGCGATGCTGTCCAAAATGGTCAAGCGCGGGTTGAGCGAGGCGTGGCTGTCTTGAAACACCATTTGGGCTTGGCGCCGAAAGTCTTTCAACGACAGGTCTTTGCCGCCGACCGTGCGCCCCTCAAACACGATGTGGCCGCGATCGGGTTGAATCAGGTTCATCAGCAAACGGGCGGTGGTACTTTTGCCGCAACCAGACTCGCCCACCACGCCCAAGGTCTCGCCTTGCAAGACAGAAAAATCAATGCCATCGACCGCGCGCACCACGCCACCGCCACGGCCCCAAATGTCTTTTTTCAGGGGGAAGTGCTTGACCAGGCCTTGAACTTGTAGAAACTGCGGTGTCATGTCATGCTCAATGTTGGATGTCCATCGCTTGGCGCAAACCGTCACTCAGCAAATTGAAGGCTATCGAGGTGATGAAGATCATCACGCCAGGCAAAGCCGCCACCCAAGGCTGCACATAAATGGCGGTGCGCAAGGTGTTGAGCATCAAGCCCCACTCGGGCTCAGGGGGTTTGACCCCCAGGCCTAAAAATGACAGTCCAGAGGCCAAAATCATGGCCACCGCAATCAGGCTGGTGGCATACACAAAAATCGGGCCCATCACATTGCCCAGCACATGCACGCGCACGATGGTCAAGGGCCCTGCCCCAGAGGCGCGCGCCGCATCGACGTAATCGCGGGTCCTGATCTGGGTGGTCACGCTCTCGGCCACCCGGGCAATGGGCGGAATGAAGACCACGGTCAGCGATATCAGCGAATTCAACAAGCCCGCACCCAAGGCACCGGACAAGGCAATCGCCAACAAGACCGAGGGGAAGGCATAGAACACATCGATGCTGCGCATGATGACCGAGTTGGTGGCCCCACCCGCGTATCCGGCGGTGATGCCCAGCACCGAGCCCAAGACAAAGGCCAGCACCACTGGGGCGATGCCCATGAACAAACTCAGGCGGGCACCGGCCATCAAGCGAGACAACATGTCACGCCCCAACTCATCGGTGCCCAACCCAAAATGTTCGGTGCCAATCGGCTTGAGGCGCATCATCATCGAGGCCTTGTAGGGGTCGTGCGGGGTGATCCACTGTCTCTTATACACATC
>CAWUNN010000248.1:0-3824 GCA_963923185.1 uncultured Limnohabitans sp.
GCGATACCAATAAGTGGCTTGGGGCTCAAGACCCTGCACCACCACGTGCACACTGTGCGCGCGCTGGGCATCGGTTTGCCAAGTGCCACTTTGTACCCGTTGCCTCAACTGGGCGTCGGCATAGATCTCATAACGCCCAGCGAGTGCATCGTTGGCTGCGTCCATGCGGTCTGTCTCGGCAACGATCAGGCGAGTCCAAATGACCACCGAGTCGTGCAAGGGCGAGCCGCTGGCCACGCCCAATGCAAAAGGATCGGACTTCCAATTGCGCTCTATGGCTTGGGCTTGTAGAGCAGCCTGCCATGGGCTCAGGGCCCAGGCGATCGCACTGGTTTGCAAAGCTTGATTGAATGTTCTGCGATCCAATGCCGGACTCCTTCACGTCGTGGGCCATGCACTGAGGGCGGCAGAAATCACGCCGCCACCCAAGCACACTTCGCCGTCGTACAGCACGGCCGATTGACCAGGGGTGACTGCCCATTGGTCTTGTTTGAAATCCAACACCAAACCCTGCTCGTCGATTTGCACCAAGGTGCAGGCCGCATCGGTTTGCCGATAGCGGGTTTTGGCGCTCAACTTGAGCGGGCAAGGCCCGGGTGGCTGCCCAGCCACCCAACTGAGGTCTTGTGCCCGCAAAGCCGGCGACAACAGCCATGGATGCTGGTGCCCTTGTACCGCATACAAGGTGTTGGTGGTCAAGTCTTTTCGGGCCACAAACCAAGGTTGATGCTCGCCGCCACCGCGCTGTGCGCCTTTTTCTTTCACCCCACCAATGCCCAAGCCCTGACGCTGACCCAAGGTGTAAAAGCTCAAGCCCACGTGCCGTCCCAACAAGCGGCCACGGTCGTCTTGAATGGGCCCAGACTCGTGCGAGATGTAGCGCGATAAAAATTCACGAAAAGGTCGCTCGCCAATGAAGCAAATGCCCGTCGAGTCTTTCTTGCGAGCGTTGGGCAGTCCGATCTCGTCGGCCATTTGCCGCACCTGCGACTTGCGCAGTTCACCCACCGGAAACCACGTTCGCGCCAATTGCGCTTGATTCAGGCGATGCAAAAAATAACTTTGATCCTTGGAGGTGTCCAATCCCTTGAGCAACTCAACCCGGCCCGCTCGCTCGCGCACACGCGCGTAGTGGCCGGTTGCGATGCGATCAGCGCCCAAGCGCATGGCGTGGTCCAAGAATGCCTTGAATTTGATTTCGGCATTGCACAACACATCGGGATTGGGTGTGCGACCCGCTTGGTACTCGCGCAAAAACTCAGCAAAGACGCGATCTTTGTACTCGGCCGCAAAGTTGACGTGTTCGATTTCGATACCGATCACGTCGGCCACAGAAGCCGCATCGACAAAATCGACGTTGGAAGAACAATATTCGGTGTCGTCATCGTCCTCCCAGTTTTTCATGAAGATGCCGACCACCTCGTGACCTTGCTGTTTGAGCAGCCAAGCCGTGACGGCCGAGTCCACGCCGCCGCTCAAGCCCACGACCACGCGCTGGGGCTTGACGGCCTCACTCAATTGGCGAAGGCAGCGATGCCGGTTTGGGCGCGCCCCAAAATCAGGGCATGGATGTCGTGGGTGCCTTCGTAGGTGTTGACCACCTCGAGGTTGACCAAGTGGCGGGCCACGCCGAACTCGTCGCTGATGCCGTTGCCACCCATCATGTCGCGCGCCATGCGTGCAATGTCCAGGGCCTTGCCGCAAGAATTGCGTTTGATGATCGAGGTGGTCTCGACCGACGCAATGCCCTCGTCTTTCATTCGCCCCATGCGCAAGCAAGCCTGCAAACCCAAAGCGATTTCGGTCTGCATGTCGGCCAGTTTTTTCTGGATCAATTGATTGGCTGCCAGCGGTCGTCCAAACTGTTGCCGATCCAACACGTACTGACGTGCGGTGTGCCAACAAAACTCGGCCGCGCCCAAGGCACCCCATGCGATGCCGTAGCGAGCACTGTTGAGGCAAGTGAACGGACCCTTGAGGCCTTGCACCTCAGGAAAAGCATTTTCTTCGGGCACAAACACACCGTCCATCACGATCTCTCCGGTGATCGAGGCGCGCAAACCAACCTTGCCGTGCACGGCGGGGGCACTGAGGCCTTTCATGCCCTTTTCCAAGATGAAGCCGCGAATGGGGCCCACTTGACCCCCCTGTGACACTTCTTTGGCCCAAACCACAAACACGTCGGCAATGGGGCTGTTGGAAATCCACATCTTGTTGCCCTTGAGCTGATAGCCCCCCGGCACTTTTTGGGCGCGCGTGGCCATGCTGGCTGGGTCAGATCCGTGATCGGGCTCGGTCAAACCAAAGCAGCCGATCCACTCGCCCGTGGCCAACTTGGGCAGGAATTTTTGTTTTTGCGCTTCGGTCCCAAATTCATTGATGGGCACCATCACCAAAGAAGACTGCACACTCATCATCGAGCGATAGCCCGAGTCGACCCGTTCTACCTCTCGGGCAATCAAGCCATAAGCCACATAGTTCAGCCCAGGGCCACCGTATTCGGGTGCAATGGTGGGGCCCAACAAGCCCAATTCACCCATTTCACGGAAGATGGCGGCATCGGTTTTTTCGTGGCGAAAAGCGTCGCGCACGCGTGGCATCAAGCGATCGGTGCAATAGGCGGCAGCGGCATCGCGAATCATGCGCTCTTCTTCAGTCAATTGCTGATCCAGCAAAAACGGATCTTCCCAAACAAATGTGGCCTTGGCCATGTGATTCCCCTGTCAAATTCCAGACAAACCCTGATCTTACCGCCACAGACCACCCCTGAGCACCCCAAGGTCAAGTCAAGGGTTTATCTGGGCGAGCCTTATGCGTGTCATTCATATGCATCGGACAAAATCTTGGTTGAGGTTTGGAAGACGCAGGGCACAATGGGGTTTGCGGCTTGAACCCTTTTCCATCCTTTTTAAGGCGACACACCATGGCTCAAATTTTCAGTGACAACGCCCTGTCCATTGGGCGCACCCCTTTGGTCAAGCTCCATCGCGTGGTGGGCGATGCAGGCGCCACGGTGCTGGCCAAAATTGAGGGTCGCAATCCAGCCTATTCGGTCAAATGCCGCATTGGCGCAGCGATGGTGTGGGACGCCGAGAAAAGGGGCGTTTTAGGCCCAGGCAAAGAAATCGTCGAGCCCACCAGCGGCAACACCGGCATCGCTTTGGCCTTTGTGGCTGCCGCGCGCGGCATCCCCATCACCCTGACCATGCCCGACACCATGAGCATTGAGCGGCGCAAATTGTTGCTGGCTTATGGCGCCAAACTGGTGTTGACCGAGGGAGCCAAAGGCATGAAAGGCGCCATCGCCAAGGCCGAAGAAATTGCCGCCAGCGATCCCGCTCGGTATGTGTTGCTGCAACAGTTCAACAACCCGGCCAACCCGGCCATCCATGAGGCCACCACGGGCCCTGAGATTTGGCAAGACACCGACGGCCAAGTCGACATCTTGGTGGCTGGCGTGGGCACAGGTGGCACCATCACAGGCACCACCCGTTATTTCAAAAAGACACAGGGCAAGGCCATTTTGAGTGTGGCCGTTGAGCCCACTGCCAGCCCGGTGCTGACGCAAACCCGATTGGGGCAAGAAGTCAAACCCGCCCCACACAAAATACAAGGCATCGGTGCCGGCTTTGTTCCCGGGGTGTTGGAGATGGATCTGATCGACCAGATTGAACAGGTCAGCAACGAAGATGCCATTGCTTTTGCCCGCCGCCTGGCGCGTGAAGAGGGCATTTTGTGCGGCATTTCTTGTGGCGCGGCAGCGGCCGTGGCCGTGCGCTTGGCACATCAGCCCCAGCATGCCGGCAAAACCATCGTGGTGGTTT
>CAWUNN010000249.1:0-3808 GCA_963923185.1 uncultured Limnohabitans sp.
ATAGGAGTCCGTCTCGTGGGCTCGGAGATGTGTATAAGAGACAGGTCGAGGGCTTCTTGTGCCATTCGCAAGATGTGTGCAGGGTCCAGGTGTTTTTGGATGGCCATCTTTTGATTTTAGTGGGGTTTGATGCGGCGGTTTGGCTTTAATATGAGGTCATGTCCTCACTGAATGTGGCTTTGCTTTATTTGTTGGCTGCCGTGCTGGGGGTGGTGCTGTTTCGCAGCCTGCGATTGCCGGCCATGCTGGGTTATTTGGTGATGGGTGTCTTGATTGGGCCCCATGCGCTGGCCTTGGCCAAAGAGTCTGGAAGCGTCGATCATCTGGCCGAGTTTGGCGTGGTTTTTTTGATGTTCGTCATCGGGCTTGAATTCAATTTGCCCAAGTTGCGTCAAATGCGACACCTGGTGTTTGGTTTGGGCTTGGGTCAGGTGGGCTTGACCATTGCCGGGGCGGTTCTGGGCAACGCGATGCTAGGGGCTTTGTTTGCTGGGTTGGGCATGCACTGGCAATTGGGCTGGCATGGCGCGGTGGCTTTGGGCGGTGCGCTGGCCATGTCCAGCACAGCGATTGTGGCGCGCATGATGGCCGATCGGCTCGAGTTGCAAAGCGAGCATGGCCAGCGCGTCATGGGTGTGCTGCTGTTTCAAGACTTGGCGGTGGTGCCTTTGCTGGTGTTGATCCCTGCGCTGAGCGAGGGGGGATCTGACGATGGGTTGTGGATGGTGTTGGGCTTGGCTTTGCTCAAAGGGGCCGCGCTGGTGACTTTGCTGCTGTGGGGTGGTGCACGGGTGATGCGATTGTGGCTGACCGTGGTGGCGCGGCGCAAAAGTGAAGAGCTGTTTGTGCTCAATGTGCTGCTCATGACGCTGGGCATGGCTTGGTTGACCGATCGCGCCGGCCTGTCACTGGCGTTGGGCGCCTTTGTGGCCGGCATGTTGATTGCAGAAACCGAGTTCAAACATCAAGTCGAAACCGACATTCGACCTTTTCATGATGTCTTGCTGGGTTTGTTTTTCATCACCATCGGCATGAAGCTGGACTTGGATGCAGTTTGGCATCAATGGCCCTTGGTATTGCTGCTGAGTGTGGGCCCCGTGCTGGCCAAAGGCGCCTTGGTCGGTATTTTGGCCCGCATGCAAGGGGCCAGCAATGGCGTGGCATTGCGAACGGGTTTGTATTTGGCACAGGCGGGCGAGTTTGGCTTTGTGTTGCTGAGCTTGATTGCCCAAGACGGCCTGATTGCCCCGCAATGGATGGGCCCGGTGTTGGCCGCCATGGTGATCTCGATGCTGGCCACGCCGTTTTTGATTCAGGCCAGCGATGGGTTGGTGCTGAAATGGGTGGCCAGTGATTGGTTGCTACAGTCGGTTCAATTGACACGCATTGCCAAGCGATCCATCCAAACTCAATCGCACGTGATCATTTGCGGCTATGGCCGCAGTGGTCAAAATCTGGCGACCTTGTTGGACCAAGAAAAAATTCCTTACATGGCCTTGGATCTGGATCCCGATCGAGTGCGCCAAGCCAACGATGCTGGACAAAACGTGGTGTTTGGAGATGCCGCCCGCTTGCCCAGCCTGATGGCCGCAGGCTTGGCCCGCGCCTCGGCCGTGGTGGTCAGCTACCACGACACGGCCTCGGCATTCAAAGTCTTGGGACATGTTCGCGAGCATGCGCCTCAGGTGCCCGTGGTCGTGCGCACCATCGATGAGCGCGACCTGGATCGGTTGCGTGCCGCTGGCGCCTCGGTGGTGGTGCCAGAAGCGCTGGAAGGCAGTCTGATGTTGGCCAGTCACGCCCTGGCTTTGATGGGCGTGCCCATGCGTCGGGTGTTGCGCGTGATTCGGTCGCAACGTGAAGCTCGCTATGACTTGTTGCGCGGCTATTTTCATGGCACCGATGACGACGAGTCGGTGCAAGACATGCAAACCGATCGCTTGATGCCGTTCACGCTGCCCCACACGGCCAAAGCAGTGGGATGTCGCTTGCAAGACCTGCATTTAGAGGTGGACCAGGTTCGCCTGGTTCAATGGCGACGCGCCAGCGGGGTCAACCAGCCCGTGTCACCCGAAACCACCTTGCTGTCGGGCGACACCTTGGTGTTGTCTGGTTCATCAGAGGCTTTGGCTGTGGCCATGGATCGCTTGTCCAAGTCTTGACCAGCAGCCCTTCCAAGCGCATCACTTGCCGATGCAAAACCTGGAAAAAATCACGCCCAACAAGTCATCTGCGCCAAAAGCACCCGTGATTTGAGCCAAGGCTTGCTGCGCCAGACGCAATTCTTCGGCCACCAAATCCAGCGGGATTTGGCGGGCTGCGGCTGGCATGTGAGTGCAGGCCAAGGCCAAGTGTTGTTGGACGGCATGCAGAGCTTGCAAATGCCGCTCGCGTGCCATGTAAACCCCCTCGGCCGCAGCGCTGTCCCACCCGGCCATGGTCAGCAACTGCGCGCGCAGCTCTTGCAGGCCTGCCCCGGTCTTGGCCGACAGGGCCAACGCACCCACCGGCACGGTCGTTGCTGGGGGTCGCTCATCGATCTTGTTGAACACCTTGCATACCGGCACGCCGTTGGGCAATTGCTTTCGCAATTGGGCTTCGATATCTGCATCTAGCCGCAAATGATGGTCATCGCCTTGGCGCGTGATATCGGTCAGCAACAGCACCACATCGGCTTGCTGAATTTGTTGCCATGCGCGTTCGATGCCGATTTTCTCGACCAGGTCCAGCTCAGGGTTCTCGGTGTCTCGCAAACCGGCCGTGTCGACAATGTGCAGGGGCACACCATCGATGCTGAGGGTTTCAGTGAGCGTGTCTCGGGTGGTCCCTGCCAGCGGGGTCACAATGGCACGCTCGGCCCCTGCCAGGGCATTGAGTAATGAGCTTTTACCGGCATTGGGCTGTCCGGCAATGACCACCCGCAAACCCTCGCGCAACAATGCGCCTTGTTGGCCGCGCTGCAACGTCTGATGGACGTGGTGTTGCAACTGGTTCAACTGTCCGCGCGCATCGGTCTGCTCGATGAAGTCGATGTCCTCTTCTGGAAAATCCAGGCACGCCTCGATCAGCATGCGCAAATGGGTCAAGCTGTCGAGCAACTGTTGCACATCGTGCGAGAACGCGCCGCTGAGCGATTGGCTGGCGGAGCGGGCCGCGCGCTCGGTGCTGGCGTCGATCAAATCGGCCACGGCTTCCGCCTGGGCCAAATCCAGTTTGTGGTTCAAGAAGGCTCGCTCAGTGAACTCCCCGGGCTTGGCAGGTCGCAGATGTGGCAGCAAGGCTTGGCCTGCATCTGTCTGCTGTTGTCCCACCGCGATGCAGCGCTGCTGCACCAGGCGCATGACCACCGGTCCCCCATGGCCTTGTAGCTCGAGCACATCTTCGCCGGTGTAGCTGTGAGGTCCCTGGAAGTACACGGCGATCACCTCGTCAATGGGTTGCCTGTGTTCATCGTTCAAGCGCAAGTGGTGCGCATGACGGGGTGTCAGTTCGCGACCCAATAGGGCTTGGGCATAGGCCCGAAGGTCCGGCCCACTGATGCGAACGATGCCCACTGCGCCCCGCCCAGGCGGCGTGGCCAGGGCAATGATGGGGTCGCGGTGCTGCTGGTTCACATGGGCACCCGCTGGTGTGGCGTCG
Organism: uncultured Limnohabitans sp.; assembly: GCA_963923185.1. Taxonomy (GTDB): domain Bacteria; phylum Pseudomonadota; class Gammaproteobacteria; order Burkholderiales; family Burkholderiaceae_C; genus Limnohabitans. The sequence goes on from CAWUNN010000249.1 coordinate 3,640, forward strand.
CTGGGTTCAGTTGGCAACGCCCATGCGTTTATTGATCACCCACTGCTGGGCGATCGACAACACGTTGTTGGTGAACCAATACAAGACCAAGCCAGATGGGAAGTAAAAGAACATGAAGCTGAACATCAGCGGCATGATCCACATCAGTTTGGCTTGCATGGGGTCTGTC
>CAWUNN010000250.1:0-3793 GCA_963923185.1 uncultured Limnohabitans sp.
CTTGCTGCGTGATTTTGGGGTGGATGGCAGTGCCGCACCAGCTCATGATGGACAGACATTGGATGTAGTTCATCGGGTCGCTGGGCATCAATTTGGCCTGTGGAAACTGGCGATCGATCCAAATGTGAATCGCCATGTTCTCGGTGATGACGGTGCCATCGACGATGAGCGCTGGCACCCGAGCCTTGGGGTTGATCTGGAGGTACTCGGGTTGAAAGTTTTCACCTTTGGCCAAATTGACGTTCAGGGTTTCAAACTGGGCGCCGGCTTCTTTGAGCAAAATAAAAGGAATGACAGCGCAAGCGCCTGGGGCAAAAGCCAAAGTGAGTTTCATGCGTGTGCACCTCAACCCATGTGCAAGCCACCATTGACCGAGAAGTCGGCACCAGTGGCGTAACCGCCCTCTTCGCTGGCCAACCAAGCCACGATCGAGGCGATTTCGCTGGGCTCGCCCAAGCGTTTGACAGGCACGGTGCCGACGATTTTTTCCAGCACATCAGGGCGAATGGCGCGAACCATGTCGGTGCCGATGTAGCCCGGGCTGACGGTGTTGACGGTGACGCCCTTGGTGGCCATTTCTTGGGCCAGGGCCATGGTGAAGCCGTGCATGCCAGCTTTGGCGGCCGAGTAGTTGGTTTGTCCAGCTTGGCCTTTTTCACCGTTGACCGAGGAGATCTGCACGATGCGACCCCAACCTCTTTCGACCATGTCGGGCACCACTTGTTTGGTGACGTTGAACATCGAGTTCAGATTGGTGTCGATGACCGCATCCCAGTCTTCGCGAGTCATTTTGAGGAACATGCGATCGCGGGTGATGCCGGCGTTGTTGACCAAGACATCGATGGGGCCGTGCTCGGCTTTGGCTTTGCTGAAGGCCTCGACCGTCGAATTCCAGTCGGCCACGTTGCCCACAGAGGCATAAAAGGTGTAGCCCAGGGCTTTTTGTTCGGCCAGCCATTTGTCAAAGTCACGGGTGGGGCCGCAACCGGCGATGACGGTGAAGCCTTCTTTGTGCAGGCGTTGGCAAATGGCGGTCCCGATGCCACCCATGCCCCCGGTGACGTATGCGACTTTCTTGCTCATGGTGTGATCTCCTTGAATGAATGATGAAAAGAATCAGGCTTTGGCTTTGACGTAGCGCCCGGGTGCGGGCTCGATGGCTTTGAAAGCGCCTTTGCCATAGGATTTGGGTGCAGCAATCGTTTTGCCCGCATGGCCTTTGAGCCAGTTGGACCAATCGGTCCACCAACTGCCGGGCACCTCTTTGGCGCCCGCGATCCAGTCGTTGACGTCGGCGGGGAATTGACCGTCGTTGCGCACCCAATGGCTGCGCTTTTTGGCCTCGGGCGGGTTGATGACACCGGCGATGTGGCCTGAGGCCCCCATCATGAAGCGCTTCTTGCCTGCAAAGACTTGGGTGGACGCATAAGCGCCGCCAATGGGCACGATGTGGTCTTCGCGCGAGCCATAAATGTAGAACGGCATCTTGAGCTTGCCCAGGTCCACTTTTTCGCCACAGACCGTGGCCGCGCCAGGGCGAATCAGTCGGTTCTCAAGGTAGGTGTTGCGCAGGTACCAGGCGTACAAGGGGCCAGGCAAATTGGTCGAGTCGCTGTTCCAGTACAACAGGTCAAAGGGCGGCGGCGTCTCGCCCTTGAGGTAGTTGCCCACCACATAATTCCAGACCAAATCATTGGGGCGCAAGAACGAGAAGGTTTGCGCCATGTCGCGCCCGGCCATCAGGCCACCGTTGGCGAATTGCATTTCGCGAAAGCGCACAAAGTTCTCATCGATGAACACATCGAGCACACCGGTGTCAGAGAAATCAACCAGCGTGGTCAACAAGGTGGTGCTGGCCACCCAGTCTTTTTTGCGGGCCGCCAACACGGCCAGCGCATTGGTGAGGATGGTGCCACCGACGCAAAAACCCAAGGCATTGATTTGTTCGCTGCCCGAGATGCTGCGAGCGACCTCGATGGCCTTGATGGCGGCGTGCTCGATGTAGTCGTCCCAAGTGGCCTGGGACAGGCTCTCGTCGGGGTTGCGCCAGCTGACCACAAAGGTGCGGTGTCCTTGGGCCACGCAATAGCGAATGAACGAGTTGGCCGGTTGCAGGTCCAAGATGTAGAACTTGTTGATGCACGGCGGAATCAACAGAAATGGGCGTTCGTGCACACGTGCCGTGAGCGGTTTGTATTCGATCAGCTGGAAGTAGTCGTTTTCAAAGACCACTCGGCCTTCGGTGGTGGCGACGTTTTTGCCGACCTCGAACAGGCTCTCGTCGGTCATCGAGACATGGCCTTGGCGCATGTCGTGCACCAGGTTTTGAATGCCTTTGGTGATGCTCTCGCCTTGGGTGTCGATGGCCTTTTTCTGCGCTTCGGCATTGAAGGCCAGAAAATTGCTGGGCGACGATGCAGCCACCCATTGCTCGACCGCAAACTGAATGCGGGCCCGGGTTTTGGCATCGGCATCGACCGCATCGGCCAAGCCCATCAAGGTGCGGGCATTGAGCAAATAAGCGGCTGCGGTGTATGCCGCCATGGGGTTGTGGGCCCACGCCTCACCTGAGAATCGTCGATCCTTCAAAGCGGGCGTTTGCTGCAGGCTTTGATTCCACAGCTGAGCGGCTTCATTCAAGTAGTTTTGTTGCAGCTCTGCCAATTTGGCCGGAGAAAAGTGCAAGTTTTGCATGCCGGCGGAGCCCATGTCCATTTTTTGAAAAGATGCCAAGGCCTGGGTCCAGCTGTCGCCAAATTGTTTTTTGAACTGCTCTGCTGCTTGGGTCCAGTCGGGCATGGAAGGGGCTGCCATCTCAAAGTCTCCTGTGTGACTGGACACAGTATCGCAGGCTCTGCCCTGCTTTTTGCTGACAAACCGGTCAATTTGAGGGATTTTCTAAAAAAATCGCGGCGGCCATGCGGCCGCTGACCCGATCGCGTCGGTGCGAGAAATAAAGGTCGGGTTGAAGCACGGTGCACCATTTCGCACTGCTGTCATTGCCCCCAACCTGCTCCACCCCCAAATCGGCCAAGCGTTGGCGCGCCAAGGCCGCCAGGTCGCACCACCATTTGCCAGGCCGCCCTGACACGGCTTGAAAATGCGCTTGCGCGCGCGGGTCGGCTTGAGTGAAGGCATGCCATACGTCGGCGCCGACCTCAAAGGCGGTGGAGCCAATGCATGGCCCCAGCCAGGCCAGCCATTGCGCGTCGGGCCATTGCTCGCGCAACTCAGTCAACAAGGTCTCGATCACACCGATGCCGTGTTGGCCACACAAACCGCGCCAACCGGCGTGGGCAGCAGCAACCACCCGGCCACGGGTGTCACTGAACAAGATGGGCAGGCAGTCGGCCACCATGATGCAGCAAGCACTGCCACTGGTGCTGGCATAAACCGCATCGGCTGGGGTGCCGTCGGGGCATGGCAAGGCTTGAACTTGGGTGCCGTGCACTTGTCTCAAAAACACCGCAGGCACGCCCAGGGTGCGGTGCAGCAACGCTCGGTTGGCTTGCACAAGGTGGGGGTCGTCACCCACATGGTCACCCAGGTTGAACGACTGATAAGCCCCACCCGAAGCACCACCCTGGCGCAGGCTGTGTCCAGCGCGCACCCCAGGCACAGGCCATGACAACCAATGCCAGTGCGGGTCGTGTCCGGGTGTGGGCGGGCGCTCAGGGCTCAAAGTCGGGGCAGGCCGAAGGTTGGGCCTTTTGGAAAGCGTCCAACTTCATGCAAGCGTCAAAAGCTGCCATGGTGCGCGGCAGTCCATCGAAGTTGACGTTGAATCGTTGGC
>CAWUNN010000251.1:0-3791 GCA_963923185.1 uncultured Limnohabitans sp.
GTATAAGAGACAGCAAAGAAGCATGATGGGTGATGGCCACAGAAGCAAATCGGCTTTGCATGTCGCCCAAAGAGCGCTCCAGCATGGCCATGTCAGTGGCTTGGGCCGAACTTTGAACCGTGTCAAACAAAACCGCTGCCTGCGAAGCATTGCGTCTTTGCCACCACTGCCAACCGTTGTAGGCCGCATAGGCGCCCAACACCACGATCAACATCCAAGAAATGAGCGGGCCCCAACGATTCCAGAAATGTTTGATCTGGTCTACTTGTTCTTGTTCTTCAAGGTCGAGATGCATAGAGGGCTTTGATGTGTCAGTGGGACCGATTTTAGGCTGTCTTGGAGCAAGGCCCCATCACAGTGTGTGGGCCTTCAGGCTGGGGGCCCAGGTGGCCCAGTCAGTCATGGTCACCATGCGCTGCTGGCCCGACCCGTCGCGCAAGGACTTGATGGTCAATTGACCCGATTGCATCTCATCGGCACCGAAAATCAATGCAAAACGTGCCCCACTGGCATCGGCCTTTTTAAATTGGCTCTTCATGCTGCCCATGCCCTCGGCGCCCGAGGCGTGCATTTGCACGGCCAGACCTGCCCCCCGCAAAGACTGCAACAAGGCCATGATGGTTGGCAAGTGCTGGGGATCTGGCACGATGGCATAGGCATCGGCCACGGGTGCAGGGGCCATTGAGCCGGCGCTGCGCACCAGTTCCAGCACGCGCTCGACACCCAAAGCCCAGCCCACTGCAGGCGCGGGTTTGCCTCCAATTTGCTCGATCAGGTAGTCGTAACGACCGCCCCCACAAATGGTGCCTTGTGAACCCAATTGATCGGTGATGAATTCAAATACCGTCAAGTTGTAATAGTCCATGCCGCGCACCAAGCGTGGGTTGATTTGATAGTGGACGCCGTTGGCTTTCAAGATCTCACAGACTTGGTCAAAGTGACGCCGTGATTCAACACCCAAGTGATCCATCAACTTCGGGGCCGCTTCAACCAAGGCCTGCATGGTCGGGTTTTTGGTGTCCAAAATCCGCAAAGGGTTGCTGTGCAATCGCCTGCGAGCATCTTCGTCCAACTGGTCTTGATGCGATTGCAGGTAGGCGATCAGCGCCTGTCTGTGGATGTTGCGCTCGTCTGGTTGCCCCAAGCTGTTGAGCTGAAGCTGGACGTTTCGCAGGCCCAGTTGTTGCCACAGTTGATGGGCCATCAAAATCAGCTCGGCATCGACCTCAGGGCCGGCAAAACCCAGGGCTTCGGCACCGATTTGATGGAATTGGCGATAGCGACCTTTTTGGGGTCGCTCATGTCGAAACATGGGGCCCATGTAGTACATGCGCTTGCCGCCGTCGTACAGCAAATTGTGTTCGACAGTGGCTCGAACCACGCCTGCGGTGGCTTCAGGGCGCAAAGTCAAGGGGTCACCGTTGAGGCGATCTTGGAAAGAATACATTTCTTTCTCGACGATGTCGGTCACCTCGCCCAAGCCACGGACAAACAACGCCGTGGGCTCGACGATGGGGGTGCGTACATTGCGATAGGCATGGCGTTGCATCACATGGCGCACCACCTCTTCCAGCCACTCCCATGCATGCGAGTCGGCGGGCAATAAATCATTCATGCCTTTGACGGCAGTCAATTTTTCAGCCATGGACATTCACTCAATCAGACGCTGGCGCCATGGTTTTGGCGCCAAATCGTTTTTCAATGTATTGCTCAACCATTTGATGGAATTCTTGAGCGATGTGCTCACCGCGCAGGGTGGCCACCTTTTCGCCATCGACAAAAACCGGTGCCGCTGGTGATTCGCCCGTGCCAGGCAAACTGATGCCGATGTCGGCATGCTTGCTCTCGCCGGGGCCATTGACGATGCAACCCATGACCGCCACCTTGAGTTTTTCAACCCCAGGGAAACGGGCTCGCCAATAGGGCATTTGAGCCCTGAGGTGATCGTCAATTTGTTTGGCCAATTCTTGGAATGTGGTGCTGGTGGTGCGCCCGCAACCTGGGCACGCGGTCACGCTGGGCACAAACACACGCAACCCCAGGGCCTGCAATATTTCGGTGGCGATCACCACCTCTTGGGTGCGTGACTCGCCAGGCTGCGGGGTCAATGACACCCGGATGGTGTCGCCAATGCCTTCTTGCAACAACACCGACAATGCGGCCGTCGAGGCCACCGTGCCTTTGGTGGCCATGCCCGCTTCGGTCAGGCCCAGATGCAGAGGATAGCGGCAGCGTTTGGACAACTCGCGGTAGACCGAAATCAGGTCTTGTACCCCACTGACTTTGCAGCTGAGCAGCACTTGTTGGGGCGCCATGCCAAGCTCTACTGCACGCTGGGCCGAACCGATGGCCGACTCGATCAAGGCCTCGTACATGACTTGGCGCGTGTCCCATGGCTGAGCCCGAGCTGCATTTTCGTCCATCAACCGGGCCAACAAATCCTGATCCAAGCTGCCCCAATTGACGCCAATGCGAACGGGCTTGTCCCACTGGAGGGCGGCTTCGATCATTTGGGCAAATTGTTTGTCGTGCTTGTCCCCGCGCCCCACATTGCCCGGATTGATGCGGTATTTGGACAGAGCTTGGGCACAGCCTGGAAAATCGCTCAGCAGTCGGTGACCGTTGTAATGAAAATCCCCTACCAGGGGCACATCGATGCCCATTCGGTCCAATTGCTCGCGGATGGCAGGCACGGCCTGCGCAGCCTCGTCGTTGTTGACGGTGATGCGCACCAACTCAGACCCCGCCAAGGCCAACTCTTTGACCTGGATGGCCGTGGCGATGGCATCGGCCGTGTCGGTGTTGGTCATGGACTGAACTCGCACTGGGGCGTCACCGCCCACAGTGACCACCCGTTGCTGCCAGCGGATGGTGGCTTGCAACGAATGACGGGTTGCTGGGTGGGCGATGGGCGTGACCTGTGGTGCGTTCATGGCTTGGTGCTGTTTGACGCAGGCGATGCAGGGGTGGCGCTGGCGGGTCCGTTGGCAGCATGGCCTTCGGGGTTTGAAGCGGTGCTGGCTGCTGTGTTGGACTCAGGTGTGGGGTTGTTGGTCGCGGCTGCGTTGGGTTCAGGGGGCAAGATGGGCATGGGGGCTGGCACCGATTCAGGTTCAGGCGCTTGAACCGATGTGCTGGGTCGTTGATCATCCAACAAGTGAGAGCTGAGGATGGCCCACAACAGCAACAAAGCCACTCCTGCCCCCACCCAGATCATGCGTTGATGGGCCACTTGAGGGCTGCTGTTCATGCCCCCTAGGGGCGCGCCAGTGGCAGCTGTGATGCGCACCGAATGTTTGGGATCGGGGTCAGGCATGGCGGCCAACACGGGAGCCGACTCGATTTTGAGCTGTCGACACACGCTTTGGGCCAAAGCCCGAGCAAAAATCAAATCGGGCAAATCTTGCAAGCGGTCTTCTTCAAGGGCTCGCAAGCGATCGACAGGCACTCGCAACACGCTGGCCAAAAAATCAATGTGAACACCTTTGGCTTCGCGCGCCTGACGCAACATCATGGCAAAACCTTGGGGGTTCAATGTGGGTGGGCTGTGGTCAAGACTCATGTTTGTTGGGGTCACGTTGGGTGCGATGCATCACGATGGGTGCTCGGGTCATGCGTTGTGCGACATCCGTTCTGTCTTTGACTTCACCGGCCAATTGACCGCAAGCCGCATCGATGTCATCGCCCCTGGTTTTTCGCACTGTAGTCACAAATCCTTGGTCTTGCAAACGTTTTGCGAACGCTTGCACTTGGGCTTGGGGCGAACGGCGCAGACCCGAAGCCGGAAATGG
>CAWUNN010000252.1:0-3774 GCA_963923185.1 uncultured Limnohabitans sp.
AGATGTGTATAAGAGACAGGCATCATCCCTGGCATTTTGGTGGCCGTGGCGATGTGCGTGGTCAACTACCTGGTCTCTAAAGAACGCCACTACAAAGGCGATGGGCAATTGCCCACCTGGCCCGAGATGGTCTTGACCACTTGGAAGGCATTGCCGGCCATTTTGTTGCCCGTGTTGATTTTGGGTGGCATGCGTTTGGGTTGGTTCACACCCACTGAAGCCTCGGTGGTGGCGGTGTTTTATGCCTTGATCTGTGGCAAATACATTTACCGCACCTTGAACTGGTCGGCGGTCCCAGACATCTTGTGGCGCTCGAGCCTGTTGACGGCGTCGGTGTTGATCATCATCGGCATGTCGGCCTCTTTTGCATGGGTCTTGACGATTGAAGGCGTGCCCCAGGCCGTGGCCGGGTGGTTGACCAGTTTCAACTTGGGGGTCTGGTCATTTTTGATCGCCATCAACGTTTTGTTGCTGCTGTTTGGCATCTTCATCGAGCCCTTGCCCGGGGTGATGGTGCTGGTGCCCATATTGGCGCCCGTGGCCGTCAAGCTGGGTGTGGATCCGGTGCACTTTGCCATGATCGTGATCTACAACCTGACTTTGGGCATGATCACGCCACCGGTGGGGGGATTGTTGTTTGTCACCTCCAACGTCTCGCGCGTGCCCATGAGTGATCTGACCCGCGAGCTCAAGCCCTTTTTGTGGGCCCACGCGGTGGTGTTGGTGGTGCTGACCTTTGTGCCGGCCTTGTCCACCTGGCTGCCACAAGCCATGGGTTTCAAATGAACGCCACCGCGGATGAGCGCGTTATGATGTGGCTCGCACTTTGAACGGTTTGACCATGCGCCTGTACAGCCCCGAACACCAATGGATCTTGACCGACTCGACGCCTGCGGTGGTGGGCATCACACCGCATGCCCAAGAGACCTTGGGCGATGTGGTGTTTGTCGAGTTGCCCGAAGTGGGTGCCACTTTCAAAGCGGGCAGCGTGGCCTGCGTGGTCGAATCGGTCAAAGCGGCGGCCGATGTGTTCATGCCGGCCTCGGGCACCGTGGTCGAAGTCAATGAGGCTTTGCGCGCCGACCCTTCATTGGCCAATACCGCCCCTTTGGAGGCGGGCTGGTTTTTCAAGGTCCAACTCAGCGACCCCTCGGAATTGTCGGCTTTGCTCGACGAGCAAGCCTACAGCCAGCTGTTGGGCTGAAAAAACCCCGCATGGATCAAGCCTGGCGCAAAGCCTTGCCCAATCGGGCCACACCTTCTTCGATTTTTTCCAAGTCAGAGGTGGCAAAGCTCAGCCTCAAACTGGCCAAATCGGGTTGATCGGCAAAGAATGGCGCTCCAGGGACAAAGGCCACATGGTGCTCAATGGCTTTTTGGGCAAAGTTTTGGCCGCTTTGTGACGCACCGCCCGCCCCAGTGAGTCGGCCCCAGAAAAACAAACCGCCTTGCGGTTGATTGAAACTGAATGCGTCGCCCAACTCGCGCCGCAACGCGGCACCCATGGTGGCGGCACGTTGCCCATAGACCCGCCGCACATGCTCCAAAGTCGCAGGCATGCGACCACTTTGCAAATACTGGGCGGCGGTGGCCTGGGCAAAGGTGGAAGTGTGTGCATCGCTGAACTGCTTGCACATGGTGGCACGTTGCAACAGGGCTGGCGGGGCAATCAACCAACCCACGCGCAAGCCCGGGCTGAGCACTTTGGACAAACTGCCGCAATGCAGCAACCAGTCGCGGCTGCCGGGGACCTGGGAGGACAAAGCCAGCAAAGAGGGCGGTGGTGGCTCACCAAAATACAAGTCTCCATAAGGGTCGTCTTCGACCACCACCACTTGGTGCTGTACCGCCATGCGCAGAATCTGCAAACGGCGTGGCAAGCTGAGCATGGCGCCGCTGGGGTTGCCAAAGGTAGGAATGAGGTACACCAGTTTGGGGCGATGGCGCACCACCATCTCTTCGAGCAAGTCGACTTGCACACCTTCGGCATCGATGGGCACGCCCAAGACCTTGGGACCATACAGCCTGAAGCATTGGATGGTGGCCAAAAAAGTGGGGGCTTCAACCAAGGCGACATCACCTTCGTTGAGTAAGGTTTTGGCAATCAGATCCAAAGCCTGCTGGCTGCCGGTGGTGACGATCAAATCTTGGGCACTGACCCCTTGCACGCCCTTGGCCGCCATGAAGCGAGCCAACTCTTCCCTCAAAGGCGGATGGCCTTCGGTCGCACCATACTGCAAAGCGGGCCCAGGTTGGTCGGTCAACACCTGTTGACTGGCTTCTCGAATGCCTTGGACGTCAAACATGGCGCCATCAGGAAAGCCCCCGGCAAAGCTGATGATGCCGGGCTTGCCCAGCAATTTAAAAAGCTCTCGGATGGCCGAGGTTTCTACGTGATCGAGTCGTTTGGCGAATTGCATGGGTATATTATGGGTCATGCGTTCCGCTCAGATCGAAGCCTTTTTTGCCACCCTGAAAGCAGCCAATCCGCAGCCCGAGACCGAGTTGGCTTACACCAGCGTGTTTGAGTTGTTGACGGCCGTGCTGCTGTCGGCCCAGGCCACCGACGTGAGTGTGAACAAAGCCACGCGCCGCTTGTTTGCGGTGGCCAACACCCCGCAAAAAATACTGGATCTGGGACCACAGCAGCTGATGGCCTACATCCAAACGATTGGCCTGTATCGCACCAAAGCCGCCAATCTGATGAAAACCTGTCGCATCTTGGTGGACGAACACGCTGGCGCTGTGCCACGCACCCGTGAGGCCTTAGAGCGTTTGCCCGGCGTGGGTCGCAAAACCGCCAATGTGGTGCTGAACTCGGCCTTTGGCGAGCCCACCATGGCCGTGGACACCCACATCTTTCGGGTCAGCAACCGCACTGGGCTGGCCCCTGGCAAAGATGTGCTGGCCGTCGAGCACCAACTGCTCAAGCGCGTGCCCACTCAGTACCTGGTGGACGCACACCACTGGTTGATTTTGCATGGTCGCTATGTCTGCCAGGCTCGCAAACCCCTGTGCGGCCAGTGCCAGGTGCGGGCGCAGTGCGACTTCAAAGACAAAACAGCCACCTGAGGTGGCTGTGGTCACCTGCCAGTGGTGATCAGCCAGCGTCTTTGGCCAACTGGATCGCCTCTTTGAGCACGCTGACATCACCAATGTGATTGGCCAAGGTCAAGATCAAGCGGGCATTGAAGGCATGGCTTTGTTCTTCACTCAGCCCTTGATGGGCGTCCAACAAAGCTTCGTAGAACTCATCGCCCGTGTGCAAGTCGCCTGGTGCTTGGCCTGGCAGGTGCATGTGGGGTTCGGTGATCAGTTTCATGAAGGCCTCGCTGCAGCTCAGTGTGTCGATCGGTGTTGAGGTGCCTGGTCAGTCGGCGTAAATGCCAGCCTTGGAGATGACGGGCCCCCACTTTTTGATTTCGGCTTCCAGATGGGTTCGAAGACCTTCGGGTGAGATTTTGTCGGAAGATGGAATCTCTGAGCTCAACTCGGCCAAACGCTGCTTGACATGGGCGTCGTTCAAAGCCGCACGCAAAGCCGCGTTGAGCTTGTCCACGGTTTCTTTGGACGTGCCTTTGGGAGCATACATGCCATGCCAGACTTTGACCTCAAAGCCTTTGTTGCCTTGCTCGTCCAGAGTCGGTACATTGGGCAATGCCGACAGACGCTTCAAGGTGGTCACACCAAAGACCTTGATGCGATTTTCTTTGATCATGGGCACGGTTTGGGTGGTTTGGTCGCACAACAAATCGACCTGGCTGCCCAGCAAAT
>CAWUNN010000253.1:0-3761 GCA_963923185.1 uncultured Limnohabitans sp.
CGCCAACTGCAAGGCATGTTCTGGCCCGAGGTCGAGCGCTTCAAAAGTTTGCACAAAGTTCTCGAGAATGTAACCACCAAAGTACGCGGGATCGTCTGAATGGATGGTCACACACAGACCTGCCTCTAACAATCGGCGCAAGTTGTGCTGGCGCAAATCGGGAAAGACACACAACTTCAGGTTGGACAAAGGACACACCGTCAGTGGTGTGCGTTGCTTGGCCAGTCGCTGCATCAAAGCCGGGTCTTTTTCGGCTTGAACCCCGTGATCGATGCGCTCGACCCCCAAAATATCCAGGGCCGAATGGATGTAGGCCGCAGGGCCTTCTTCACCCGCATGGGCCACCACATGCAAGCCCAGTTTGCGGCAACGCTCAAAGACCCGAGCAAATTTTTCAGGTGGATGCCCAACCTCGGAAGAATCAAGACCTACCCCCATGAACATGTGCCGGTGTGCCAGCGATGCCTCCAAGGTCGCCATGGCGTCCTCTTCGGACAAGTGACGCAAAAAACACATGATCAACTCGGCATGCAGTTGATGCTTTTGCCTCGCATCGACGCAAGCTCGGTGCAAGCCATGGATGACGGTGGCCATGGACACACCTCTGGCGGTGTGGGTTTGTGGATCAAAAAAGACCTCGGCGTGCACCACACCATCGGCGGCCGCCCTTTGAAAATAAGCCATGGCCATGTCGTAAAAATCTTGCTCGTGCAGCAAGACGCTGGCCCCTGCATAGTAAATGTCCAAAAAACTCTGCAAGTTGGTGAAAGCGTAGGCCGCACGCAAAGCCTCGACGCTGGCATAAGGCAAGCTGACCTGATTGCGTTTGGCCAATTCAAAAATCAGCTCAGGCTCTAGCGACCCCTCAATGTGGATGTGCAATTCGGCTTTGGGCATGATGGCCAGCAAATGGCGCAAAGAGGGGGTCATGGACAGCTCCTGTGGCCGATACAGTTTACTCTGCCCCTGCTGCCCGCGCATCGCTTGACTGAATGCAGACCCAAAGTCGTGATTGGCCTTTGACAGGCCACATCACATCACCAACAACGCACGAAAATCATTGACGTTGGTGTAAGTCGGTCCCGTGACCACCAAATCGTCCAAAGCGCTGAAAAATCCATGGGCATCGTTGCGCACCAAATGGTCAGCTGCTTTCAAACCCAACGCTTGGGCGCGCGCCAAGGTGTCAGGGGCCACGCGGGCGCCCGCATTCGATTCCATGCCGTCGATGCCATCGGTGTCGGCCGCCAACCCCCACACCCCTGCCTGTCCTTGAAGCCCCAAAGCCAAGCCCAAACAAAACTCGCCAGCCCGGCCACCTTTGCCACGCTGCCAGCCTGGGGGCAAAGGTCGCACCGTGACCGTGGTTTCACCCCCACTGAGTAAGACACACGGGGTCTTGAACGGTGAATGTCCACGCGCGGCCGCACGGGCCAGCGCAGCGTGCACGCGCCCAGCCTCACTGGATTCACCTTCGATTTCATCGGACAAGACATGTGCCGTCAATCCCCAGGCTTGGGCTTGCGCGGCCGCCGCTTGCAAAGCCTGCATGGGTGTGGCCAGCATCCTCACTTGCCGCCCATGCCACTGCGGGTCATTGGATTTGGGGGTCTCAAGTTCACCTGATCGCAATCGCTCAAGCACGGCCCCAGGCACCTCAATTCGATGGCGCTGCAACAATTCCAGCGCGTCGGCACAGGTGGTGTCATCGGGGACCGTGGGTCCACTGGCGATCACAGACACATCATCACCAGGCACATCGCTGATGGCCAAGGTCATCAGCGGGGTCGTGCCGCACGCTTGAGCCAAGCGCCCCCCTTTGATTCGAGACAGGTGCTTGCGCACACAATTCATCTCAGTGATGTTGGCACCCGACTCCAGCAACTGGCGATTGATGCTTTGTTTGTCTGCCAAACTCAGGCCTTGGGCAGGCAACGTCAACAAGGACGACCCGCCGCCTGAGATCAGGCAAACCACCAGGTCTTCAGGACCCAGGCCTTGCACCAATTGCAGCATGCGTTGAGCGGCGGCCATGCCAGCGGCATCGGGAACGGGATGAGCCGCTTCAACGATTTCGATGCGGCATGGGGCCAAACCCGTTTGAGGCGGCGTGTGATGGTAGCGCGTGACCACCAAGCCCGACAAAGGCGCATCGGCAGGCCATGAATCACTGAACGCTTGCGCCATGGAGGCCCCTGCCTTGCCAGCACCGATGACCACCGTGCGCCCTTTCGGAGGTCGCGGCATGTGGGCTGCCATCGCATGCACAGGCAAGGCGCTTTGCACGGCCACCTGATAAAGGCGCTGCAAAGCGTCCAATGGCTGCAAACCAGGGGGCCAATGGGCTGGCCATTGCGTCAAGTTAAGATCCATGCACCCAAGTCTAGCCCGAATCCCATCATGAGTACTTTATTGATCGAGCATGCGCGTTGTCTGGCCACCCAAGACGATGCAGGCAGTGAATGGGTCGACGCTTCGGTCTGGATTCGAGACGGCTTGATCGAGGCCATTTTGCCGTCCGGCACCGATTTATCAGCCTACCAATCCAGAGCCGATGAACGCATCAACGCCTCCAACCACGTGGTGGTGCCAGGCCTGATCAACACCCATCATCACATGGTGCAGTCTTTGACCCGTGCCGTACCTGGCGGTCAAAATGCAGAATTGTTCAGCTGGCTCAAAAGCCTGTACCCGATCTGGGAGGGTCTGACCCCGCCAATGGTGACCACCTCACATCAGTTGGCCATGGCCGAATTGCTGCAAAGCGGTTGCACCACCAGCAGCGATCACCACTACATTTATCCCAACGGCATCCGGCTAGATGACAGCATTGCCGCCGCACAAGCCATCGGCATTCGCTTCATTGCCACCCGTGGCGCCATGACGGTTGGCGAGAGCCAAGGTGGGCTGCCACCCGATCGGGTGGTCGAACAAGAGGGGGTCGTACTCAAAGAAATGCAGCGTTTGGTCGAAACTTGGCATGACCCCAAGCCAGGCGCCATGCTGCAAATCGCACTGGCCCCTTGTTCGCCTTTTTCGGTGGGCGAATCTTTGATGATCGAGTCGGCCAAATTGGCCCGCTCTTTGGGTGTTCGAATGCACACCCATTTGGCTGAAAACGATCACGATGTGGCCTACACCCGAGAAAAATTCAATTGCACACCCGGCGAGTATGCCGAGCGACTGGGTTGGGTGGGGCACGACGTCTGGCATGCCCATTGCGTCAAAATCGATGAACCAGGCATGGCCTTGTTTGCTCGCACCCGCACAGGTGTGGCGCATTGTCCATGCAGCAACATGCGTTTGGCCAGCGGCATCTTGCCACTGCGCCGATTGCTCAACGCTCAAGTTCCAGTCGGCTTGGGCGTAGACGGAAGCGCCAGCAACGATGGTGCGCACATGTTGGGTGAAGCGCGCCAAGCCATGTTGTTGGCGCGTGTCAACAAGGCCCTTGAGCCGTTTGGATGCGACCATGGTCCGCAAGAGATGACGCCACGCGATGCTTTGCGCTTGGCCACCCGAGGGGGTGCACAGGTGTTGGGACGTGCGGCTGATCTGGGCCAAATCAAGCCTGGCTACTGTGCCGATTTGGCTTTGTTTCGATTGGACACTGTGGCCATGGCAGGCGCGGCGGTCCATGATCCAGTGGGGGCGCTGCTGTTGTGCGCCAGCGCGAACGCCGATTACACCGTGGTGAACGGGCGGGTGGTGGTGCGAGAAGGCCAAGTGTCCACCATCGATTTGCCCAGGGTGGTCGAGCA
>CAWUNN010000254.1:0-3744 GCA_963923185.1 uncultured Limnohabitans sp.
GACTGGCACGCCGCCGAGCTTGCCGTCATTGAGTTGCAGCGCTAAATTGAAGGCGTCACGCACGTCTTCGCCCAAAGCAGCATTGGGGCCCGACAAGGTGCTGACCAGGCCGATTTTGACTTTGCCTGCGGGTTGTGCCCAGGCCATGCCAGCCAACAAGGCCGTCAGCCACAAGCCCATGATGCGAAAAGATGTCATGTCAAAACTCCTGAGTGCAAACGCGCGCACGAGTGCGGCAAACCATGTGCAGAATTCTGGTGACTTACTGAGCGCCAGTTGCTAGGGTTTTACCTAGGTGTTCGCTGGTCAAGCGTGTGTGCCTATCAAAGTCGCCGTATCGGCGCATTTAATCGGTTACCATTTCAAGTAACTTTTGAGGTGTACATGGCCGAACGATCTTTCGTCAATGAAGTCCAAAAGCTGAAATTGGGTGATGGGGATGAATTTCATGGTGAGGGCATCTTGGCTGTCACCAAAGCACTGTTGCAATCGGGCGTGTCGTATGTGGCGGGCTACCAAGGCGCCCCGATTTCGCACCTGATGGATGTCTTGACGGACGCCAATGACATCTTGCAAGAGCTGGGCATTCGATTTGAACACAGCGCCTCAGAGGCCACTGCCACCGCCACCTTGGCCGCCTCGGTGCATTACCCGTTGCGCGGTGCTGTCACTTTCAAGGCCACGGTGGGCACCAATGTGGCCTCGGATGCGTTGGCCAATTTGGCCTCGGGTGGGGTCAAAGGCGGTGCCTTGCTGATCGTGGGCGAAGATTACGGCGAAGGCTCTAGCATCATGCAAGAGCGCTCGCATGCATTTGCCATGAAGTCGCAAGTGTGGCTGGTCGACCCCAGGCCCAACTTGCCCAGCATCGTGCGCGCGGTGGAAAAAAGCTTTGAATTGTCTGAGGCCAGCAACACCCCAGTGATGTTGCAATTGCGGATCCGTGCATGCCACGTGCATGGCAGCTTTAAGACACGTCAGAATGTGCGTGCCGCCTATGGTTTGAAAGACGCCATCGAGCGGCCGCAGCGCGACACCCAACGCATCGTGCTGCCACCGGCCAGTTATTTGCACGAACAAGAAAAAATCAATCGCCGTTGGCCAGCGGCCGTTAATTTCATACAGTCTGAGCAGTTGAATGAGTTTTTTGCTGAGCAGGCCACCGACTTTGGCATCGTGACCCAAGGCGGCCTGTACAACAGCGTGATCCGGGCACTGCAATTGCTGGGACTGGCCGATGACTTTGGCAAAAGCCAAATTCCGTTGTACGTGCTCAACGTCACCTACCCATTGGTGGACACCGAGTTTGTGCGCTTTTGCAGCGGCAAGCGCGGCTTGCTGGTGGTGGAAGAGGGTCAGCCCGATTACCTAGAGCAAGCCATCAACACCATTTTGCGGCGCGCCGGTTTGAACACCCAGATCCATGGCAAAGACGTGTTTCCGATGGCCGGTGAATATGTCGGTTCGGTGGTGTTAGATGGGGTGCAGCAATATCTGGCCCGCTATGCCCCACAGCGTGTCAGCGCGCCAGCGCCCACTCCCGCACTGCCGGCTGCGGTCAGTGCTGCACTGACCCAGGTGCATCCCAGGCCACCGTCGTTTTGTACGGGCTGTCCAGAACGGCCCATCTTCACTTCTCTGAAGATGTTAGAGAAAGAAATCGGCCCGCATCACATCAGCGCCGACATCGGTTGCCACCTGTTTTCAATCTTGCCGCCGTTTCACATCGGCGCCACCACCATGGGTTATGGCCTGGGCTGGGCTGGTGCCTCAGCCTTTAACACGCCCGAGACCGGCAAGCGCACTTTGGCCATCATGGGCGATGGAGGGTTTTGGCACAACGGCTTGACCAGTGGGGTCGGCAACGCGGTCTTCAATCAAACCGACAACGTGTTGATGGTGATTGACAACGGCTACTCGGCGGCCACTGGTGGCCAAGATTTGCCGTCATCAAAAGCGAACAACCCGATCAGAAAAACCAACAACCCAATCGAGCGGGCCGTGCGCGGTGTCGGCGTCGATTGGGTGCGCAGCGTCACGCACACTTACAGCTTGGACCAAATGCGGAGCGCGTTGCGCGAGGCCATGACGACGCGCGAGCGCGGCCCCAAAGTGATCGTGGCGCAAAGCGAATGCATGTTGAACAAACAACGCCGCGTCAAACCGCAGATCCGACAGCGCATCGAGCAAGGTTTGCGCGTGGTGCGCGAGCGTTTTGGGGTGGATGCCGACACCTGCACCGGCGATCATGCTTGCATGCGGCTGTCGGGTTGCCCGTCGTTGACCATCAAAGCGAACCCCGACCCGCTGCGTTCGGACCCCGTGGCCTCGGTGGCCGACAGTTGTGTCGGTTGTGGCCTGTGCGGCGAGGTCTCGCATGCGGCCGTGTTGTGTCCGTCTTTTTATCGCACTGAAATCATCACCCACGCCAACCGCTTTGAACGTTGGCGGGCTGGCCTGCGCGCCCGGGTAATCGGCTGGTTGCAAAACCGCATCGAGCGCCGACTGGAAGGATTGTGGGCATGAGCACTGACGTGATCTCGGTGGCCATCTTGGCCATGGGGGGCGAAGGCGGTGGGGTCGTTTCTGATTGGTTGATCGACGTGGCCGAGCACAACGGCTATGTGGCCCAAGCCACCTCGGTACCGGGCGTGGCCCAGCGCACCGGAGCCACTTTGTACTATCTCGAGTTTTACCCCAAGAGCCAGATACCGGTTGATGCAGCGCCTGTGTTGGCGCTGCTGCCCTTTCCGGGCCAGGTGGATCTTGTGGTGGCCTCTGAATTGATGGAGGCTGGCCGCGCGCTGCAACGTGGCTTGGTCAACCCGCAACGCACCACTTTGATCACCTCGACCCATCGGGTTTATTCCATGACCGAAAAAACCGCCATGGCCGATGGTCGAGTCAACCAAGACCAACTGTTGAAAGGCACCCAAGCGGCGGCTCAGCAATGGATTGGGCTGAACTTTTTAGAGTTGGCCGAACTCTGCTCGGCGCCGATCGGCCCAGCCCTGTTGGGAGCGGTGGCAGCCAGTGGCAGACTACCGTTTGGCCGCGAGCAGTTTGAAAGCGCCATTCAGCGCCAGGGCGTGGGCGTGGCCTCCAGCTTGCGCGCCTTTGCCGCCGCCTACGATGCTGTGCGACTAGGTCCCAGCCCCAGCGCTGCCGCGCGCAAGTTACAGCCCGGCCCACGCTTGGCCGCGCTGGCGAAACGCATCGCTACCGAGTTTGATGCCGCCGCCCACGACACACTCTTGTTGGGGGTGGCGCGCTTGGCCGACTACCAAGATATTGGCTATGCCCAGTTGTACTTGAACCGGCTGGCCGACTTGCAAGCCAAATCCCGAACCACGGCTGCGCAGTGGCTGCCCGATGCAGCCAAACATTTGGCAGTCTGGATGAGCTACGAAGATGTGGTGCGTGTGGCCGACCTCAAAACCCGACGCAGCCGCTTTCAGCGCATCAGCACCGAAGTGCGACAGCAAGACGGTCAACTGATACAGATCCACGAGTATTTGCATCCCAGGGTGGAAGAAATCGCCGACACTTTGCCGGCCGCCTGGGGCCGCTGGTTGCTGTCCAGCGACACAGCGCGGCGCTGGGTCAAACGCTGGTTGGAAAAAGGCCGCATGGTGCAGACCAGCTCGGTGCGCGGTTATCTGCTGCTTTACTTGCTGGCCGCGTTGCGCCCGCTGCGACCGCGATCGATGCGCTATGCATTGGAACAAACGCGCATCACTCAAT
>CAWUNN010000255.1:0-3741 GCA_963923185.1 uncultured Limnohabitans sp.
GGCAGCGTCAAGATGTGTATAAGAGACAGCCTGGGGGGTGTGATTGCCAACCGCAGCGACGCCACCGATCAAATCGACAAATTCAACCACCGTGCGGGCCTGAAAACCTTGGCCCATTTCCCCATGTTGGATGAAATTCGACGCAGCCGCCTGACCAAATCGACCCTGTTTGAACTCGAGGCAACCCCTGCGGTCAAAGCCGTGCAAGACGAGTACCTGAGGTTGGCCGATCAGCTGTGGCGAGGGGCGGACCCCTTGCCAGCTGTGCCCATGAAAGACCGTGACATTTTTGATTTGCTGGGGTTTGACTGATGCCACCGATTGCCTACGAACAGCGACGCGAGCAGATCGAGCATTACTTTGATCGGACTGCAGCCCAGGCCTGGGCGCGCCTGACCTCGCAAGAGCCTTTGGGGCGCATCCGAGCCAGTGTGCGCGAGGGGCGCAACCGCATGCGTGAGACCTTGCTGTCTTGGTTGCCGGCCGACATGCATGGCATGCGATTGCTTGACGCCGGGTGTGGCACGGGTGCTTTGGCCATCGAGGCGGCAGCGCGCGGTGCCCAGGTGCTGGCCATCGACCTCTCGCCCACCCTGGTGGGCTTGGCCGCACAACGCCTGAATGAGCAGCATCCCCAATGGGCCTCTCAGATTGAGTTTTGCAGCGGCGACATGCTCTCTGATGAATGGGGCGAGTTCGATCATGTGGTGGCCATGGACTCTTTGATCCATTACCCCTGCGAGCAAATTGCCCAAGCGCTGGGCCGACTGGCCCCGCGCACCCGAGGCTCGATGTTGTTCACTTTTGCACCGCGCACGCCTTTGTTGGCCGCCATGCACCGGGTGGGTCGGATGTTTCCGCGCACCGACCGCTCACCGGCGCTGGAGCCCATCGCGGCCGATCGGCTCGAACATGCCTTGCACGCTCAGTTGAGCCCTGGGGGGTGGCAGCCAGCGCGAGATCGCCGCATTGCCCATGGGTTTTACACCTCGCATGCGCTGGAGTGGAGGCGATGAAGAGGCTTTACATTCCGGTGCCCTCGTGGGTGCGCGCCTATGGCATCCAGGTGATGCCATTCGCCGACGCCGCGACACCTGAATTGCCTTTGCCTAGATTGTTGCGTTTGTCGATGTTTCAATTTGTGATCGGCATGGTCACCGCGCTGTTGGTGGGCACCCTGAATCGGGTGATGATCGTTGAGTTGGAAGTGCCCGCCTGGTGGGTGGCCATGGCCGTGGGTTTGCCCATGGTGTTTGCGCCTGTGCGTGGCCTGATTGGCTACCGCAGCGACACCCACCCCTCGGTGCTGGGTTTGAAGCGCATCCCCTATTTGTGGATCGGCAGCTTGTTGTTGTTCGGCGGCCTGGCCATCTTGCCATTTGCTTTGTTGGTGCTGGGTGACAACCAACCCGGCCAAGTGTGGGTGGGGCGCATTGGCGCAGCCTTTGCGTTTTTGATCATTGGGGCTGGCATGCAAGTCACCCAAACCGCTGGCATGGCCTTGGCCGCTGACTTGGCCGATGACGACAAACGCCCACGGGTGGTGGCCTTGTTGTACACCATGCTGTTGCTGGGCTTGATCGTCAGCAGCGCCGCTTATGGCTTGTTGTTGCAAAACTTCAGTCCCGTGCGCTTGATTCAAGTCATCCAAGGCTCGGCGGTGTTGGTGCTGGTGCTGAATCTGTTTGCGCTGTGGAAACAAGAGGCCAGGCAGGCCTCGCGTGGACAGCGCGAAGAAGGTGGATTTGGCCGGCACTGGCGCGAGCTCATGGCTGAGCCACACATGCGCCGCTTTTTATGGGCCACGGCTTTGGGCAGTTGCGCCTTTGGCATGCAAGATATCGTGTTGGAACCCTATGGGGCCCAGGTGCTGGGTTTAGGCGTGGGCTCGACCAGCGGTTTGACGGCGGTGGCGGCACTGGGCTCGATGCTGGCCTTTGGTCTGTCGGCCCGGGTGTTGAACCACCGCATCAGCGCCTGCGCATTGGGTGGCTTGGGGGCGCTGGTGGGATTGCTGGCATTCGCCCTGGTGATTTTCTCGGCCCCTTGGCAGTCGGTGTGGTTGTTCAAAACCGGCGTGCTGCTGGTGGGCTTGGGCAGTGGTCTGTTTTCGGTGGCGATGCTGGTCAATGCCATGACCTATGGAGATGCCCGCTTGGGTGGCCTGGCCTTGGGCGCCTGGGGCGCCGTGCAAGCCACCAGCGCAGGCTTGGCCATGGCATTGGGCGGTGTGCTGCGCGATGGCATCGATGCCTTGGCCATCGGTGGACATTTGGGCGAAGCCTTGCAAAGCAATGTGACCGGCTACAGCTTTGTGTACCACCTTGAAATGTATTTGTTGCTGACGGTGCTGATTGCCCTGGGCCCCATGGCCCGTCGTGGCATGCAGCGCCAGCAGCGTGTTGCAACCCGCTTTGGTCTGGCTGAATTGCCGGGCTGACCCTTCACCCACCACAGGAGACTGAACATGGGAACTGGCGCTATCACTCAATACGTGGACGTGGCACAAATCGTCCTCTATTTGTTCTGGCTGTTTTTTGCCGGACTGATTTATTACCTCTTGCGCGAAAACCACCGCGAAGGCTATCCCATGGACAGCGGCGTCGAAAACGGCCCGCACATCGAGGGTTGGCCGCCGGTGCCCCACTCGAAAACCTTCAAGCATGAGCATGGTCACGAGACCTACAGCCCTGACTTGAACCGTCCTGATGGCCAATACAGTGCCGAGCCCTCGCATGGCTGGATCGGTGCCCCCCTGGACCCGGTGGGCAATCCCCTGTTGGCTGGCATTGGCCCAGGCGCCTGGGCGCAACGTGCCGATGTCCCTGACATGGACATGCATGGCCACCCCAAGATCGTGCCCTTGCGCGTCGCCCCCGACCATGGGGTATCGGCCCGCGACACCGATCCACGCGGTTTGTCTGTGCATGGTGCCGATGGCAAGGTCGCCGGCACGGTGGTGGACATGTGGGTCGATCGCATGGAGATGATGTTCAGGTACATCGAAGTGGCCTTGCCCGATGGCAGCCGCCGCTTGCTGCCCACCACCTTTGCCCGCATCAAGAAAAGCGGCATCGAGGTACACGCGCTCTTGGCTCATCAGTTTGCCGATGTGCCGCGCACCCGCTCACCTGAGCAAATCACCTTGCTGGAAGAAGAAAAAATCACCGCCTGCTATGGCGCGGGGTTGATGTACGCCACCCCTGAGCGCAAGGAGCCCATCCTGTGAGAGCGACCCACGAACATGAATGGGAGGCCGCCCCCGGTCTGCCCGAGGCCTTGCCCGCCGATGAAAAAATATTGTGGCAAGGCACGCCCCAATGGCAAGCCCTGGCGGTGCATGCTTTTCATGTTCGCAAGCTCGCCTGTTATTTTGGCTTGATGCTGATCTGGCAAGGGCTGAGTTTGAGTCGCGATGGCGCCGATTGGGTCAGCCTGAGCATCGACTTGACCAAATCATTCACCCTGGTGGCGGTGGCCTTGTGTTTGCTGTGCATGGTGGCCTGGTGGTCGGCCAGCACCACCATGTACACCTTGACCGACAAACGGCTGGTCATGCGGGTGGGCATCGTGCTGAGCCTGACTTTTAATTTTCCTCTGCGCTGCATACGCTCGGCCCATGTGAAAGAGTTGGGCCAAGACATGGCCGATATTGCCCTGCAATTGCCGCCAGGTGACCGGATCGGTTGGTTTCATTTGTGGCCGCATCAACGGGCCTGGCACTTGAAGCATCCGCAACCC
>CAWUNN010000256.1:0-3731 GCA_963923185.1 uncultured Limnohabitans sp.
TGTTGCCTCAGGCCTTGAGGTACAGCTTGCCGGCCATGGTGAATCACTTCATTGGTTTGTTCAAAGACACTTCCTTGGTGACCATCGTCAGCATGTACGAGTTGTCGGGCGCATTGAATCTGGCTTTGTCGGGGGACGCCAATTGGCGCCCTTTCAAAATCGAGGCTTATCTGTTCATTGCCTTGATTTATTTTTGTTGTTGCTTTTCTTTGTCCACTTACAGCCAACGCTGGCAACAGCGTTCGGCCCACCACGCACCATGAAAACCACCCTCCAACCTTTGCGCGGCATCCGTGTGTTGTCTTTGGCTTTGAACTTGCCTGGGCCTGCTGCGGTCATGCGACTGGCGGCCATGGGCGCCCGATGCACCAAATTTGAACCCTTAGGATCTGCGGGTGGCAGTGCCGACCCCATGGCGCAGTACCGTCCCCATGCCTACCAAACCATGCACCAAGGGGTGCGCATCGTGGCCGCCGACTTGAAGCAAGCCAGCGGCCAGAAGAAACTGCATGACTTGTTGGCCAAGACCGATGTGCTGATCACGTCGTTTCGGCCATCGGCTTTGAAAAAGTTGGGAATGGATCCGGCGCAACTGGGCAAGGCCTATCCGACGCTGATTCAAGTCTCTGTCATTGGTTCGCCACCGCCCCATGCTGAAGATCCGGGGCACGATCTGACCTACATGGCCGAATGCGGATTGGTCGATGGCGTGTCATTGCCGGCCAGTTTGTTTGCCGACATGGGCGGCTCTTTGATGGTGTGCGAAACCGTGTTGAAAGCCCTGATGTGGCGCATGCAAAAAAAGGGCAAGGGCCAGCACCACGAAGTGGCACTGAGCGATGCCGCCGCCTATTTGGGTTTGCCTCGCACTTGGGGGCTGACCACAGCCGATGGCTCGGTCGGTGGGGCCCATGCCGGCTATCAGGTCTACCCTTGCAAGGGTGGTCGAGTGGCGGTGGCGGCCCTGGAGCCACACTTTGCCCAATCGCTGTGTGCTTTGGCTGGCTTGCCCGCGCGAGGTGACCGTGCCCACATGCATTCAGCCCCGGTGCACCAAGCCTTGCGCCAGTGGTTCGCCCAAAAAACCCGCGCCCAGCTCAAGCGCTTGGCGCAGTTGCACGACATTCCCATGCACACGCTCTGAGGCAAGCGCCATCCCCCTAGGTTCTGATTGCTGGAGCCTGTGCCTCTTGAGCGGCAAGCCAATGCCGCAAGCGCTGGGCACCATGTTGCAAACGATCCAGGTCTTTGGATGCAAAGCACCACCTCAGCCAGCCCGAACTGCTGGATCCGAAGGCTTCGCCGGGGGCCAAGCCCAGCCCCGCCTCAGTCACCAATCGTTTGGCCGTCAAGATGCCGTCATCGTGTCCTGTCATCTTGAAAAAAACATACATGCCGGCGGGTGCCGCCGCCGCTTGCAGGCCAGGGACGCCTTGCAGCGCACCCACCAAAGAGTCGCGGCAAGCGGCCAGGTGTCGCACCAAAGGGGGGGTGATGGCTTGAGTGTGCGCCAAGGCCATCAGGGCGGCCCGTTGCACAAACACTGGGGCACACGAGGTATTGAATTCGATCAGTTTGCCAAGGGTGTCGGTCAAGTCTGCGGGCACGACCAACCAACCCAGCCGCCAACCGGTCATGAGAAAGCTTTTGGAAAAGCTGTGCGCCACCATCAAGCGGTCATCGGCTTGGGCGATGTCTAAAAAAGAGGGGGCGCACGCGGCGTCACCATAAAAAAGCCGCTCATAGACTTCGTCTGCCAAGATCCAAGTGCCCGTTTGTCTGCAGCGGTTCAAAATGGCCACTTGCTCGTCGCGCGTCAGCGTCCAGCCACTGGGGTTGTTGGGGGAGTTCACCACCAGCAAGCGGGTCTGTGGGGTGATCGCAGACAACAAGGCCTGCAAGTCCAGCTGCCACAAGCCCTGGTTTGGATGCAGACTGAAGGTCTTGACCTGGGCCCCCAATATTTGCGGCTGAGCCACCAGGTTGGGCCAAATCGGTGTGATCACCAGGCACTCGTCCCCTGCCCCCAACACGGCTTGCATGGCCAGCATCAAAGCACTGACACCTCCCGAGGTGACGGCCACCCGTTTCTCCCCGATGTCTTGGGCCTGGGGGTGCAGTTGCCGTGTGTACAGGGCGATGCTGTCGCGCAACGCGGGCAAGCCCAGGTTGTGGGCATAAAAGGTTTCACCCTTTTGCAGCGATTCGATGGCGGCTTGTCGCACCACATCAGGGGTGACTTCGTCGGATTCACCAAACCAAAAGGCCAGCACATCTTCTCGGCCCATGGCGGCATTGGCCACATCGCGAATGGCCGAAGACCTCAGACTGGCGATGTGGGTGTGCAAACGCCCTTGCGCTGGATTCATGTCAGCCCTTTTTACGAGGCGGCAGCCCAGTGTGTTGGGTCTGGAAGTTGCCTCGTTGGGGTTGGCCAGCTTTGGCCGGTGTGCTGTTTTTGCGCCGGGCACTGGTGTAGCCACCATCGGTCTGGGGCTGCCAGGTGGGGATCAGGTGGTGCTTGCCATTGCCGATCAAATCGGCACGCCCCATGTTTTTCAAGGCTTCGCGCAACAGCGGCCAGTTGTTGGGGTCGTGGTAGCGCAAAAAAGCCTTGTGCAGGCGGCGACGGCGCTCGCCGCGCACGATGTCCACCGATTCGCTGTGGGGTGTGATCTTGCGCAAAGGGTTGCGACCGCTGTGGTACATGGCCGTGGCGGTGGCCATGGGGCTGGGGTAAAAGGTTTGCACCTGATCGGCCCGAAATCCATTCTTCTTGAGCCACAAGGCCAAGCTGACCATGTCCTCATCTCGTGTGCCAGGATGGGCCGCGATGAAATATGGAATCAGGTATTGCTTTTTGCCCACTTCGGCACTGAAGCGATCGAACATCTCTTTGAAGCGATCGTAGGTGCCAATGCCAGGCTTCATCATCTTGGACAAAGGGCCTTCTTCGGTGTGCTCAGGGGCGATCTTCAAATAGCCGCCGACATGGTGTTGCACCAACTCTTTGACGTACTCAGGCGATTGAACCGCCAGGTCATAGCGCAGGCCTGAGCCAATCAATATTTTTTTGATGCCCCGCAGGCTTCGGGCCTTGCGGTACAGCTGAATCAATGGGCCGTGGTGGGTGGTCAAGTTTTGACAAATGCCAGGATAGACACAACTGGGCTTGCGACAGGCGGCCTCGATCTCAGGGCTGCGGCAGCCCAAGCGGTACATGTTGGCGGTGGGCCCACCCAAGTCTGAGATCACCCCCGTGAAGCCTTTGACACGATCACGGATCTCTTGCACCTCGCGCAGAATCGACTCTTCGCTGCGGCTTTGGATGATGCGCCCTTCGTGTTCGGTGATGCTGCAAAAGGTGCAACCGCCAAAGCAACCGCGCATGATGTTGACAGAAAAACGAATCATCTCCCAGGCAGGGATCTTGGTTGGGCCATCGTGGCCCCCATGCTCGTCGGCATAGGCCGGATGGGGGCTGCGGGCATAGGGCAAATCAAACACCAAATCCATCTCGGTGGTGCTCAATGGGATGGGAGGCGGATTGATCCAAACGTCGCGGGCGGTGCTCCCCTCACCATGGGCCTGAACCAAGGCACGCGCATTGCCAGGGTTGGTTTCCAGGTGCAGCACCCGGCTGGCATGGGCATACATGACCGGGTCGTCTTTGACCTGTTCGAAACTGGGCAATCGGATCACACTCTTGTCTCGTGGAGGCACTTTGTGTG
>CAWUNN010000257.1:0-3725 GCA_963923185.1 uncultured Limnohabitans sp.
ATTTTGGACGCGGTGGTCGCATGCCTTTGAATCTGCATGGCGGTTTGCTCAGCTACGGTCACTGTGGCGTCGCCGGTGCCATGGCCCATTTGGCCGAATCCCATTTGCAAATGACAGGTCGCGCAGGGGTGCGCCAAGTGCCGCGCGCGGGGGTCAGCTTGCTGCACGCCGATGGCGGCGTGTTGTCATCCCATGTCAGCTTGGTGATGGAGGCGCCATGAACGAGCACGATTGGACCCGTGGCGGAGATCGCCTGCATGTGCAAAGCTGCTCAACTTGTGGCCATGTCTGGTCCTTTGAGCGCAACTTTTGTCCCGCTTGCGGTCACGATCAGCCCCAGGTGCAAGCGGTCTCGGGCCAGGGGGTGGTGCATGCCAGCACCCTGGTGCACCGGGCACCCGATGACGCTTTTCGTGCCATTGCACCGTATCGTCTCGTGTTGGTGGAGCTCGATGCCGGGGTGCGTTTGATGGGCCACGGCCATGTCGATTTGACCATTGGGACGCGGGTGGTCGCCCAGGTGCGTGAAATCGCCGGCCGCCCAGTTCCGTATTTTTCAGAAAGCAAGTGATGAGCTCTGTGGTCGATCTGTTCAAAGCGACGCCAGGTTTCTCCGATCGGGCCTCTTATCGCGCACCCTTGCGCACCGCCTTGGCGCCGCGTTCGGTGGTGGTGATTGGGGCGTCGGACCAGCCCCACAAAATCGGTGGCCGCCCCATTGCCTATTTGTCGCGCTTTGGGTTCAAGGGTGAGATTTTTCCGATCAACCCGCAGCGCAGTGTGGTGCAAGGCTTGCGCAGTTACCCCAGTTTGCAAGACTTGCCCCATGCCCCCGAAGCGGCCATCGTGGCCGTGCCAGGCGACTTGGCGGTGCAAGCGGTGTCAGAGTGCGCCCACATGGGTGTGAGGGTCTGCGTGGTGATGAGCTCGGGCTTTGGAGAGTCAGACCCGGCCGGCAAACGACAAGAACAAGCCATGCGCCAAGTCGCCCATGCCCATGGCATGCGCATCGTCGGCCCCAACTCGCAAGGTCTGGCCAACTTTGGCAGCGGCGCGGTGTTGAGCTTTTCAACCATGTTCACCGAGGTACCACCACTTGATGGGCCCATTGGCATCGTCAGCCAAAGCGGTGCCATGAGCGTGATTCCCTATGGCTTGCTGCGCGCACGTGGTCTGGGTGTGCGCCACGCCCATGCCACCGGCAACGATTGCGACATGACGGTGTGCGAGTTGGCCGCGGTGGTGGCCGAAGACCCAGCGTTGCGCTTGCTGTTGCTGTACCTCGAAGGCATTCCAGACCCTTGGCATCTGGCCGAGGCGGCTCGCGTGGCACGCGATCGCCATTTGCCCATGGTGGTGCTGAAATCGGGGCGCACGCCAGCGGGGCAACAGGCCGCGCAATCTCACACCGGAGCCTTGGCCAATGAAGACCGAATGGTCGATGCGTTTTTGCAAGAGCACGGCATCATGCGGGTGAATTCGGTCCCCGAGATGGTGGACACCGCCCCTTTGTATTTGCAGGGTTGGAAACCCAAGGGTCGGCGATTGGTGGCCATCAGCAACTCGGGCGCGGTGTGTGTGATGACCGCCGATGCCGCGACCCACGCTGGCATGCCCATGGAGCCCTTGCAAGAGCATACCCAATCTGAGTTGCGGCGCATCTTGCCAGGCTTTGCCACCGTCAAAAATCCGGTCGACATCACGGCCGCTTTGCTCTCCAACAGCCGTTTGTTTGGCGACATCTTGCCCTCGATCTCACGCGACCCAGCGGCCGATGCCTTTTTGATTGGTGTGGCCGTGGCTGGGGCGGGTTACGACGTCGAAGCATTCGCCCGTGACACCGCCGCATTTGCCCAAGAGACGGGCAAACCGGTGGTGGTGGCGGCACCACAGCCCAGTGTGGCCGAGCGCTTCAAAAACCTGGGGCAGGTGGTATACCCCACTGAGACCGAAGCGGTGCACGCCATGGGCCTGTACCTGACTCACCTCGAGCGCATGGCTGACGCCATGCAGCGCCAGCCCCGTGGTCCCACCCCACCCCTGAATCCAGGCCAAACGGCAATCTTATTGAATGAGGCCGACAGCATGCAGTTGCTGCAAAGCGCCGGGGTGCAGATGGTGCAGCACCGGTTGTGCCGCACACCCGATGAGATGCTGCAAGCGTTCAGAGATTGGGGCCAGGTGACGGTGGTGCTCAAGGCTTGCACCGCACAAGCGGCTCACAAAACCGAGTTTGGCCTGGTGCGATTGAACTTGCACACCGAGGTGCAACTGGAGCAAGCTTGGGCCGACATCGCCCATTTGGCTGGGCAGCATTCTCTTGCATTGGACGGCATGATCTTGGCACGCATGGCCAAGGGCGAGCGTGAATTGATGATCGGGGCCCGCCGCGATCCGGTGTTTGGTCCAGTGGTGATGCTGGGCGATGGGGGCAAATACATCGAAGCCATGCCCGATGTGCAGGTGCTGGTGGCCCCTTTCACGCCAAAGCAAGCTCGAGCGGCATTCGATCGCCTGAGGGTCGCGCCTTTGGCCTGTGGTTGGCGAGGCGATCCGTCCTGGGACATCGATGCCTTTTGCCACATGGCCAGCGCCTTGGGCGATTGGTTGATGCACCAGGGGAGAGATGTGACGCAACTCGATCTCAACCCGGTGCTGGTCATGCGCCAGGGCCAAGGCTGTCAGGCGTTGGACGCTGTGGTGTACAAGGAGAGTGCATGAAAAACAAGATTCGCATCGGTGCCGCTGCCGCCTGGTGGGGCGATCGCATCGAGCCGGCACGGCTCAATGCCGAGCAAGGCCAACTGGACTACCTGTGCTTTGAAACCATGGCCGAAGCCACGGTGTCGGCCGCCCAGGTGCGTGCCCGCCGTGACCCCAGTTTTGCGGGTTACGACACTTATTTGGATGACCGAATGAAAGCGGTGCTGCCGCCTTGCATGGAAAACGGCACCCGCATCATCAGCAACCAAGGTTGGATCAACCCGCAAGGTGCGGCCGAGCGGGTGGTGCACTGGTTGCGCCATTTTGGGTATGGCGGGGTCAAGGTCGCGGCCGTCCATGGCAGCCTGATCACCGATCGGGTGTTGGCCTTGACCGAACGAATCTTAGAAAACGGCCAACCCACTTCAACCTTGGCCTCTCAATTGATCTCGGCCGAAGCCTATCTGGGGGCCGAGCCCATCGTCGAGGCTTTGCGCCAAGGCGCCGACATCGTCATCACCGGACGAGTGGCCGACCCGTCTTTGTTCATGGCGCCCATGATGCACGAGTTTGGGTGGGACCCTCTTGACCATGTGCGCTTGGGCCAAGGCATGGGGATTGGTCACTTGATGGAGTGTGGCGCCCAGGTCACGGGCGGCTATTTTTCTGACCCGGGTTTCAAAGATATGCGCGAGCCCTGGAATTTTGGTTTTCCCATTGCCGAAGTCGAGCCCGATGGCACCGCGGTGCTGACCAAGGTCGCGGGCACCGGTGGGGCGGTCAATTTGCAAACTGTCAAAGAGCAAATGCTGTACGAGGTGCATGACCCGGCCAATTACCTGACCCCCGATGTGGTGGTCGATTTCACCACCGCGCGCTTGCAGCAATTGGGCCCTGATCGGGTCCAAGTCAGTCACATCGGTGGCAAACCCAGAACCCCCACCTTGAAGGTGTCGATCGGTTGCACCGAGGGCTTCATCGGTGAGGACATGTTTTTTTATGCCGGACCGGGTGCCTTGCGT
>CAWUNN010000258.1:0-3723 GCA_963923185.1 uncultured Limnohabitans sp.
TGCAAGCCCGAGCCGTGCTGGTGGCCGCAGACGACACCGACCCTCATCGCTTGGCGCACCACTTTGCCAGCTTGTGCGATGCCGTGGCGAAATTTGGCATGACCGCCGATCTCGAGTTCATGCCTTGGACTGCTGTCAAACATGCAGCCCAAGCTCACTGGGTGTGGCAAGCAGCGGGTCAACCCCACAACGCTGGCATCTTGGTCGATGCGCTGCATGTGGGTCGATCGGACACGAGCCTGAGCGACATCCAAGCGCTTCCCCGACAAGCCTTGCATTACGCTCAGTGGTGCGATGCCCAACCTGGCACCCACTTTTCTGAAGCGCAATTGATTCACACGGCCAGGCAAGAGCGTTTGCCCCCAGGTGAGGGTGGCATCGACTTGGCCGGATTGGCTCAAGCATTGCCGGCTGAATTGCCCATCAGCATCGAGGTGCCTCATCTGGTGCGTCAACAAGCGATGGGCGATGAGGCTTGGTCGGGGCTTTGTCTGGACCAGACTAGGAAAACACTAGGGGCGTTGGCTTGAAGATCAAAGACAATTTGGCGCAGGCTGAGATGTATGGAGACACCACCTGAACTTCCTTCAGGAAAACGACATGACCGATCTTTTACAACTTTTATTCAGTGGCTTGGCCACCGGCAGCATTTATGCGCTGGCCGCTCTGGGTTTTACCTTGCTGTGGCAAGCCTCGGGTACCATCAATTTTGCCCAAGGTGAGTTCGTGATGCTGCCGGCTTTCATGATGATTTTGGCCATGGCCGCGGGGCTGCCCCTGTGGGCCGCTTTTGGGGTCAGTGCCTTGGGCTCGGTGGTGATTCAAGGGTGGCTGTTCAAACGCGCCTTGGTCGACCCCTTGTTCAAGTTTGGCATGATGCCCATTGTGGTGGCCACCATTGGCTTGTCCATCACCATGCGCAACGGTGTGCGCGCAGGCTACAGTGCCGAGCCCAAACCTTTCCCCAACGTATTCCCCGATGTGGTCTATGACATCGCTGGGGTCAATATTTCATCGAGCGACATCGGCACCTTTGTCTTGGCCATGGCCTTGGTCTTGGGGGTGCAAGCGTTCTTGTCCAAAACGGTGACCGGTCGCGCCATGCAAGCGGTGGCTCAGAATACCGAAAGCGCCACGGTCTTGGGCATCCATGTCGATCGCATGATTTTTTACACGTTTGCCATCAATGCATTGCTGGCGGCAGCGGCGGCCTTGTTGGTGACACCCACCTACTTGGCCAAATTTGACATGGGAGCCTCGCTGGGCACCAAGGCTTTTTTTGCAGCCATCATCGGCGGATTCAACAACACCCGTGGGGCCTTGGTTGGCGGACTTTTGGTCGGCATCTGTGAAAACTTGGCCGCGGCCTACATTTCACCGGCCTACAAAGAGGCGGTGGCCTTGATCATCTTCATGGTGGTCATCTTGTTCAAGCCCCAGGGCTTGTTGGGCAAAAAAATGGAGCGCAAAGTATGAAATCCTGGAAGCTCGTTTTCAGCCTGCTGGGTTTGTTGATTTTGCTGCTGGTGCCCGCTCAGCTGAAAAGCCATGGCATCTACCTGTTCACCTATTGGCTGATTTATGTGATCGCGACCATGGGCTTGAATTTGACGGTCGGTTATGCAGGGCAGAAATCTTTGGGCCATGCGGCTTTTTTTGGCATCGGGGCTTACACCGTGGCCATTGCCATGAAGGCCGGCTTGAGCTTTTGGTTGGGGCTGCCTGGGGCGGCCGTGCTGTGCTTTGTGGTGGGCCTGATCTTGGGGTTCCCTGCGCTGCGGGTACAAACCATTTACTTGGCTTTTGCCACCTTGGGTTTCAACACGGCGGTGTGGCTGGTCATGCGCAACGAAGAGTGGTTGACCGGGGGCACCTTTGGCATCAACAACATCGCCAGGCCCCAAGCATTTGGCATCTCGTTCGATGGCAACCTCGTGTATTACTACTTGGTGCTGGGATTTGCCTTGGTGCTGGGGGCATTGCTTTGGGCCTTGCTGCGATCACCCTGGGGCAAAGCTTTTACAGCCTTGCGTGACAACCCGATTCGAGCCGAGAGCTTGGGCATTGACACCCGCAATTACACCTTGATGAGTTTTGCCATCGGTGCGGTCTATGCCGGCATTGCCGGGGCTTTGTTTGGATCGTTGGTGCAATTCATCGATCCCGCACCCTTCACGGTCGAAGCTTCCATCATGATGTACCTGATGGTGGTGGTCGGTGGGCCAGGGTATTTTTTAGGCCCTTTGTTGGGCGCGGCCGTGGGTGTGATTTTGCCCGAGTGGCTGCGTTTTGCCCAAGCCTGGTATTTGCTGATTTTTGGCTTGTCGGTGATGTTGCTGATGGTGTGGTTGCCTGATGGATTGCTCAGCGCGCCCGAGCGCTGGCGTGCCCGTAAGGCCGCCTTGGCTGCATCCCAAGCCAGAGCCGCACAAGGAGCACGCGCATGAGCCAAGCACTGCTCAAGGTCACCGACCTGAAAAAATCTTATGGCGCCATCCAGGCGGTGGGTGGCGTGTCTTTTGAAGTGATGCCAGGTGAAATCTTTGGTGTCATCGGACCCAACGGGTCGGGCAAAACCACGTTGTTCAACAGCATGTTGGGGCAGATTGCCCCCGATAGCGGTCACATTGAACTCAAGGGGCAAGATGTCTCGGGCATGGGGCCGCTGCAACTCAACCGCTTGGGCGTGGGTCGCACATTCCAAACTTTGCAAGTGTTTGGCAAGATGTCGGTGCGCGACAACCTGATTGTCGCGGCACAAGAGCACCAGGGCCACATGATCAGCCGCATGTTTGCGCCCAGTGACTCAGGCCTGAGTGCCAAAGCCGATGCCTTGATCGATCAATTTCACATTCGCCATGTGGCCGATCACAAGGCCGGTGAGCTGAGTTATGGCCAACAAAAATTGGTCGATATCGCCATGGCCTTCATGAGCGAGCCCGACTTGGTGTTGCTCGATGAACCCTGTGCCGGTGTCAATCCATCATTGGTGGGTGGCATCAGCCGTTTGCTCAAAGAATTGAATCGTTCGCGCAAAGGCTCTTTTGTGGTGATCGAGCACAACATGGACTTTGTCATGGATTTGTGCCACCGCATCATGGTCATGGTCGAGGGCAAGGTGATGGCCATCGGGACCCCTGCCGAAATCCGAGCCAACAAACAGGTGCTGGACGCCTACCTGGGCAATTGAGGAACCTTCATGTCTGACTCATGCATTCGTTTTGACGATGTGGTCGCTGGCTACAAAGACTTCATGATTTTGAACAACCTCTCATTTGAGGTGCCTCGTGGCTCCATCACTTTGCTCATTGGCCCCAACGGCGCTGGCAAATCGACGGTGTTGAAAACCTTGTTTGGTTTGCTCAAGCCGCGCCAAGGGCGTATTTCTTTGTTCGGCAAAGACATCACTGGGGCCAGCTCTCGCCAGCTGCTGGATCAAGGCATTGCCTTTGTGCCACAGGGCCGCAACTTGTTCGGTCAACTCAGTGTCTTTGAAAACCTTGAATTGGGTGGCATCACCTTGGGCATGAAAACCACCCATGCTCGCATCCCTGAGGTGCTGGAAATGTTCCCCCGGGTCAAAGAGCGATTGCACTCGGCAGCGGCCTCTTTGTCAGGTTGCGAGCAAAAACAACTTGAGATTGGACGTGCCTTGCTGTTGCGCCCCCAGGTCTTGTTGATCGATGAGCCTTCGATCGGCTTGTCACCCTTGGTGGTGCAAGA
>CAWUNN010000259.1:0-3712 GCA_963923185.1 uncultured Limnohabitans sp.
CACGGTTTTGTTTTGCAGGTTATCGATGCCCAAATAGGGCTCCAAGCTGCCGCCCGACCAAACTTGGCGATAGCGCAACTTGAGGTTGGCCCACACATAGCCGCCGGCCAATGCATTCACCGCATTGGCATCGTTGGCCCACATGCGAGAGCGGCCTTGTAATTCGAGGCTGGCCCACAAACCGGGTGTCGGTTGCAAACCATTGAAGCCATTTTGAGCCCAGTGCAAGCCCGCATGCCCCATGCGATCGGGCGTGGCCGGCAGTCGGTTGTTGGCCGGCACCGTGCCAAAAGCCTGAGAATAGGTGGCCCGCATGGCCGTCAAAGCGGCATCGCTTCGCACCTGTGCCCCCCACCACTGTTGCCAGCTGAGCTCAAGTCCATCACGCAGAGTCTGAGTGGCATTTTTGTATGACGTCTGTCCCGCCGTGCTCACATCGGTCACGATCTCATTTTGGGTTGTGATCCGAAACAAAGCCAAATTCAGCCTCGTGCCCATCCCATCTGCGTATTTGACGCCCATTTCTTGGTGTTGCGATGTGGCCGCTTGCAACAAGGGGTTGAATTGATTGACGGGTTTGCCACTGACATTCGAGTAAGCCACCTCGGCCAGCGTGGGGGTTTCAAACCCTCGCCCCATGTTGGCATACAAGTTCATGGCGCTGGATGCATGCCATGTCAATCCCAGCACCGGGTTATTGGCCGAGTAGGTGCTTTGATTGGGACCCGTGAGAGACGGGTTGATGATGTTATTCACACTCAATTGGGCTTGGGTGTGGCGCGCACCGGTCACCAAGGTGTAGCTTTCAGACAAAAACCAATTGGCTTGGGCAAACACATCGGTGGTCTGGCCAATGTCCCATTCGTTGCGTGTCAGCACGCTGGTGGGCAAGCCGCTGATCGAGGTGCCCCCTTGTCGTTGCTCGGCAGACTTGTCGGCGGCAAAACCTGCGACCCATTGCATGGGGATCTCGCCATCGCGTTGGCCTTGCAAATCGGCGCCCAGGCCAAAGTATTGGCGCTGCAAACTCACCCAAGTGCCATTGATTGCAGTGGTGGGCGTGGTTCCAGTCCCCGCCTGGTACTGCAAGTTGCTGCGATCGCCCCGGTAAAAGCGTGTGTTGAGTTTCAAATCGCCTTCGATTTGGTGGTTCATCACCCAGCCCAACTGCTCTTGATGCACGCCTTTGCGTGCGCCATCGATCACGGCGTTGGTGCCCGCATTGGCCGGGTTGGCCAGCTGGGTGGCCGTCAAACCCAAGGGGTCTTGCGCCAAAGGCATGTCATAGAGATGGGCGATGAATTTGTGACGCGTCCCCGGTGCGCTGTCCAAGGTGATCACGGTATTGAGTTGCTCGCGCCGGGCCGCGCTGTTTTGCCGGTACCCGTTGGTGGAAAAAGTGCTGTAATCGGCCACCACCCCCACTTGGCCGGTGCGGTCACTGAACTGCCAGTCGGTTCGCCTGAGCCCGTAGCTTCCAGTGTAAATCTGACTTCGAACTTCGGCTTTGTCGCCCGCTTCTCGGGTGAACGTCTGAATGACACCGCCCGATGCATTGCCGTATATCTGCGCCAAAGGTCCGGTCAACACTTCGATGCGATCGACAGAGGTCAAATTGATGCTGGATGCTTGTCCCTGTCCATCAGGCGTGCTCGCAGGAATGCCATCGGCATACAAGCGGATGCCGCGCAAACCAAAGGCCGCTCTGGCACCAAAGCCTCTGATTGAAATCTGCACGTCTTGGGCATAGTTGTTGCGATTCAAAGCCACCACACCAGGGACACCGACCAACACATCGCTGAGGTTGACTTGAGGTCCAGAAGACTTGATCTGGACTTCAGAGACCGACTGCACCGAGCCCGGCGCGTCAAATTGGCGCTGTTGCAGCAGGCCACTGCTGACCCGAATTTCGGGTAACTCAGCAGAGGTGGGGTTGGCATCTTGGGTTTGCGCAGAAACACCGCTGGCGCCCCAAAGACCGGCCGCCAAAGCGATCGCGGATAGCTGTTTCATGAAAATCAGGTGAGAGAATTCAGTTCAGCCAAAGATTAAATCACAGGGCCAAAACATTGCTTCAAGCCCGACTATTGGGTCCAACCACCTCAGCCCAGATCGTCACTGAAGCGACATGCTGCTGACTTGGCTAGGGTTAACGATGGATAAGATGCGCCCCGTTTTGAGTCAAGCTATTGGCTCTTTGTGCTTTAAGGAAACTTCATGAAACGCTTGAGCATCCTCGGTGGTCTGCTGGCCGCCACCCTCAGCCTGGGCAGCCAGGCGCAACAGGCTGCGGCCCCTGCCCCATGGCAGCAAGGCATGTCGGCCGATCAGGCCAGCTCGACCCTGCACCCCTTGGTGGGTCATGTGACCGGTCGTGCATCGGCCGATTTGCCCATCAACAAGTTGAAAGTACCCGCCGGGTTTCAAGTCGAGGTCTATGCCGAGGGCATTCCCGATGCCCGCTCGATGGCATTGGGCGACAAAGGCACGGTGTTCGTGGGCAATCGCCTGCAAAACAACGTCTACGCCATCGTCAACCAGGGCGGCAAGCGCGAAGTCAAACAAATTCTCAAAGGCCTGAGCTCACCCAACGGCGTCTTGTTTGACAAAGGCTCTTTGTACATCTCTGAGCGCGAGCGCATCGTGCGCTACGACAACATCGAAGACAACCTGGACAATCCGCCCGCACCCGTGGTGGTGATCGATGGCTTGCCCAAGCAATCGGGTCACTTTTGGAAAGTCATGGCCATGGGCCCCGATGGCAAGATTTATTTCAACATCGGCTCACCCGGCAACATCGTCGAGCCAGGGTACTTGCAGGCCTCGATCGTTCGCATCGACCCGAAAACCAAAAAGTTTGAAATCGTGGCCACCGGCATCCGCAACAGCGTGGGCATGGACTTTGACCCACGCACCAAACTGTTGTGGTTCACCTCCAACGCTCGCGACTGGATGGGTGAAGACGGACCGGACGACATTTTGTCGGTCATCCGCAAAAAGGGTGAAGAGCATGGCTACCCGTATTGCCACCAAGGCAACATGCCCGATCCCATTTTCGGCAAATACCGTGATTGCTCAGAGTTCGTGCCACCTGTGCATCGCTTAGGCCCTCACATCGCTCCTTTGGGCATGCGCTTTTACACCGGCAACATGTTCCCGGCCGAGTACAAAAACAGTGCCTTCATCGCCCAGCACGGCTCTTGGAACCGCGGCATCAAGCACGGCTACAACGTGATCCGTGTGGTCATTGATGGCAAAGGCAAAGTGGTCAAATCCGAGCCCTTCTTGGAAGGTTTCCTCGAAAACGACCGAGCCGACCCTCCAATGTGGGGTCGCCCCGTCGATGTGTTGCAACTCAAAGACGGCTCGATGTTGGTCTCTGATGACTACAACGGCATCGTCTACCGCATCAGCTACAAAAAATCCTGAGTTGTTTAAAATACTGGCCTCACGCAACCAGCGTGAGGCCTTTTTTATTGTCGATGAAAAACTTGAATTTGAAATCACTGGTTGTGGCCCTGGCCACGGTGTGTGGGGGCCTGGCCCATGCCGCTGGCGACGCGGCCGCGGGCGAAGCCAAAGCGCAGGTGTGCATGGCCTGCCATGGACCGGCGGGGGTATCTGGGCAACCTGTCTACCCGATTTTGGCGGGTCAGCCGGCCCAAGCCATCTCGATCGCCTTGTTTGAGTTTCGCGAAGGCAAGCGCAAGAA
>CAWUNN010000260.1:0-3628 GCA_963923185.1 uncultured Limnohabitans sp.
CCGCGATGTGGGCGAAGATGCTCGCATGGGCCGGCTGTACCTGCCCCAACTGCTGCTGGGGCAAGCTGGTTTGAATGTGAAAGCATGGATGCGCGAGCCCCGATTTGTGCCTGCGGTGGCGCAAGTGGTGACTCAGGTCTTGAATGAGGCCGATCGCTTGTACGACCAAGCCATGCACGGCGTGGCCAGCTTGCCACCCGATTGCCGCTCGGCCATTTGCGCGGCCAGCCTGATTTACGCCGAGATCGGCCATCAACTCAGGCGCAGCGGCCTGGACTCGGTGAATCAACGCACGGTGGTCAGTTCATCGCGCAAGTTGGTGCTGCTGTTCATGGCCTGGACGCAGTCGGGATGGATTCGAATGGCGCGTCAAGAACCCCGCCCCCTGCAAGCGGTGCAAGCCATGGTGGATGCTTGCATGCAAGACCCCAATGAGGGCGTTGGGGCCAGTCCGGCTTACTTTCCCAGTCGCAGCATGAACCAGCGCGTGGTGTGGGTGCTGGAACTGCTGGAAAAAAGAGAAAACCTCAAGCGCAATCAGAGACTCAGCGGCGTCGGTTGAACCAGTTGGCCACCATGAAGAGCACAAAGACCACGAACATGAGGATGATGACGTGTTTGGTTTCCATGTTGTCTTCCTATCAAACAATGAATCAAAGTGAAGAGGCTTGTTGCCGGATGGCCGTGGTTCGCAACAAGGGTCGCATCGCCCACAGTGTGGCCAACAGCAACACCCACTCGATGCTATAGACAAAGCAATACCCTGTCCAAGCAGTAGAGAATGAGGCCACCAGGTCGCGCAAAATACCACCCAAAGCCATCGCCAGACCCGCCGAAGTGGCTTGGGCCGCACCCCAAGCACCCATGGCCAAGCCGGCCTGCTCTTTGCTGGCACGGTTCATGGTCGCGGTCAAGGTGCCATGACCAAACAGACCCGCGCCCAAACCAATCAAAAAGGTGCCAATGCTGAACCACATCGAGGCATGGCTGGACATGGCCGCCCCCATCACCAGCATGAAAGCCGGCAATCCACACAGGCACCCCAGTGCCGCCATCCGAAACGGGTCGGCACCGCGACTGAGCCAACGCGATGCGCAGGCAAACCCGATCAAACTGCCCATGGCCAAGGTGGCGGTCAATTGGGTGGTGCTGGCCACCGACAACTTGAGGATTTCTCCGCCATAAGGCTCCAGCAACACATCTTCCATGCTGAAAGCCAGGGTCCCCAGGGCCACCACCCAAAGTCGGCGCACGGCCTCGGCATCTTGGGTGAACAACTGCCAAGCCTGCAAAAAACTGGGGTCTTGTCCTTGACCGGGTTTGCGCTCGCGCGAGCGCGATTCTTGTTTCCACATGGCCACGGTGTTCAAGACCAAAGTGATCAAGGCCGCGGCTTGCACCACTTGCACCAAACGGGCCGGAGAAAAGTCTGTCAGCAAATCACCAAACAACAAGGCACTGCCCACCATGCCCACCAACATCATCACGTACATGAAGCCCACCACATTGGCTTGTTTGTCGGGCGTGGTCAAGTCAGTGGCCAGAGCCAAGCCAGCGGTCTGGGTGGTGTTGAGTCCAGCGCCCACCAACAAAAAGGCGATCGCAGTGGCCGCTTGCCCCACCCACATGGGGGCTTGTTGCGACTGGCCCCATCCGGCCAGCACCAACAAGGCAAACGGCATGATGGCAAAACCACCAAATTGCAACAATGTACCCATCCAAATGTAGGGCACCCTGCGCCAACCCAAGTGCGAGCGATGGTGGTCTGAGCGAAAACCCACCAAAGCCCTGAAGGGCGCAAACAACAAAGGCATGCCCACCATCACCGCCACCAGGCTGGTGGGCACACCCAACTCGACGATCATGACACGGTTCAAGGTGCCCACCAACAGCACCAAAGCCATGCCCACAGAAACTTGAAACAGCGACAAGCGCAACAAGCGCGACAGCGGCAAATCGGCGCTGACGGCATCGGTGAACGGCAACAACTTAAAGCCCCATTGGAGCCAAGCGTATCGGCGGCGACTATGTTCCATGTGCATTCACCGTAAAAACCGGGCAGGTTTGCACCTGCCCGGTCAAGTGCCAGCGATCAATCACTTTTTCGCTGGTTCGGCAGCTTGGGTTGCCACGGCTTTGCCGGCCGCTCCATTGAGGAACGCTTTGACCCAAGTTGTGTTGCTCACCAAGGCCAGGTGAACGCAAAAGGAGCCGACAGCGACAGCACCCAAAATGATGGGGATGCCAACCGAAGGCTTCACGACGCACCACATTTTTCCGTAGATCATGGTTTGTCTCCTTTACTTCAGCCAGGGTGAGTAGATAAAGGCCAGCAGATGGGCGAACGCGGCAATCATGCCGAAGATCTGCGTGCCTTGGATGAGATTGCGGTGAATCTCCTCCGATTCGGCCTCGGTCAAACCGGTGGGCCATACTTTGTCGTTAGACATAAGTACCTCCTTGCAAGAAGAGTTCGTGCTCAGGCCGCACGCAGGCCATCGATGCCGGCATGGCATCGAATTCGGTCGGGCAAAGGTGAAGGGTATTCAACATTGCCAATTT
This sequence comes from uncultured Limnohabitans sp., assembly GCA_963923185.1. Classification (GTDB taxonomy): domain Bacteria; phylum Pseudomonadota; class Gammaproteobacteria; order Burkholderiales; family Burkholderiaceae_C; genus Limnohabitans. Next base: position 2,563 of record CAWUNN010000260.1, read on the forward strand.
TTCAGTGGCGCCTGGGCATGCGCCAAGGCAGCATGGCCTGCACCAGGGGTGAGACAAAACGAGGCATGGACAAGCTCTCGTGAAACGTGTGGACATCGGAACCCAATGCGGGCCTGGCCAACAAGCAGCGTTGGTAAAAAGGGGTGTCCTCGAGCTGCATGGCCAGACGCGGATGGTCATGCCCGCGGGCTCTGCGTGGCACGCGCCACAAAGTGCTGGGCAACTTGCGGGCGGGCACGTCCTGCAGAGTGTCGACTTGCCCTGAGGGGTCAAAGCGCAGTCGCAACAAACGATCGGGCCGATCGGGTCCGTGCAGGTCATAAGTGACCTCGGTGCTGCCGTCGGTGTGCAAGGTGCGCGACCAATCCCAAGAGTGAAAGGCATTTTCCAAAGGCTCGTCGCCCTCGTTAGAGTCCAAATAGGCTTGGCCTTGCCACTTCAAATCAGGTTGATCGAGCTGCACTTCGATGCGCCCTGCCGGCGCCAGCGGACCCCAGCGGTGTTTTTCAGCCGCATCCAGGGGCACTGAGTAATTGAACAAAGTGCCTGGCCACAGCTTGATGTGCCCTCTCAATGGCTTGAGCCAAGGCACACACACCTCGTTCAATCGGATCTGCAGGCACTGTCCATCCCATTCGATTTGACTGGGCCCGACCTCAAAGCGGGTGCTGTCACGGTGCACATGGCGTTGCGATCGCTCGGTCATGGCCCAACGGGCATGGGGACCGTACAGGGCCACATTGATGGCGCAATGGTTGTCGGCACTGGCTGTTCGATGACGTCGCGCCCACCGGTAATAAGGTGAGAACACGCTGCCGACAAAGGCAATCAGGGTCAGGCCATGTTGCATATCGTCACTCATGGCGTCGACATACCACCAAAGGTAGCCACCGGGTGGTACTTCTTGATCGAAGCGAGGCTGGCCGTGACGGCCGCGGCCGCCTGCATGCCCGACAAGGCGGTCATCGGCACGCCCGGCCCCGGATGTGTCCCTCCCCCCGCCAGAAACAGCCCGGGCAAGGCCGTGTGTGCGCCCGGGCGCGCAAAGATACTCATCCACCCATGC
>CAWUNN010000261.1:0-3624 GCA_963923185.1 uncultured Limnohabitans sp.
CCAAAGCCGATGTGGTCAGCGGCAATTTGTCGCATGGCGATCAAAAGCTGTTGGACATGGCCTTGGCGCTGGTGATGCGACCCAAGGTCTTGTTGCTGGACGAACCGGTGGCGGGCATGGGGCCTGAAGAACGTGAACAGATGATCGAAACCGTGCACGCCTTGTGGAAAAAAGGTGGGCTGACCTTGGTGCTGATCGAGCACGACATGGACATTGTGTTCAGGATTTCGCAGCACATCCATGTGTTGTCGTATGGCAAATTGTTGGCCCAAGGCAATGCCGAAGAAATTCGACAAAATCCTGCCGTCATCGAAGCGTATTTGGGCAAGCCCCGTGAGGTGCAACATGCTTGAAGTGTTGCAAGTGCAGCAGCTGAATGTGTTTTACGGCACCAGCCAGGTGTTGTTTGACATGCACCTGAATGTGCGCCAAGGCGAAACCTTGGCCCTGCTGGGGCGCAATGGCGCGGGCAAAAGCACGACCATGAAAGCGATTGCTGGCGTGATCCCGGCGCGAGCGGGCAGTGTATCGCTTCACGGCCAATCGGTGTGGGGTCGACCCACCCATTTGATCGCCCGCGCAGGCATCGGCTTTGTGCCTGAAGACCGTCAAATCTTTCCTGACCTGAGCGTCGAAGACAATTTGCTGATTGCCATCAAACGCGGCGCCCATGGGCAACAAGACTGGAGCCTGTCACGCGTCTATGACATGTTGCCCTTGCTGTCGCCCTTGAAAGACCGCTTGGGTGGGCAACTCTCGGGCGGCGAACAACAGATGCTGACCGTGGGACGCGCCCTGATGGGCAACCCCGAGGTGTTGTTGCTGGACGAGCCCAGCGAAGGTCTGGCCCCCATCATGGTGCAAAAAATTGGCGAACTGATCGAGGCCTTGCGACAGATGGGCACGACCATTGTGTTGGCCGAACAAAATTTGCATTTTTGCTTGGGGCTGGCCGACCGAGCCGTGGTCATCGACAAAGGCAGCCATGTGTTCGAAGGCAGCATCGCCGAGCTCAATGCCAACGCCGAGATCAAGCAGCGCTATCTGTCGGTCTGAGCAATCGCTCTGCTCGGATCTATCGCTCTCCATCTCATGGGCAGGTCGGCCCGTCAGGGCGCTCGCCCCGCCCCCAAATCAGCGACTGAGCTCAAAGCCTTTGTAGTTTTGCTGCGCCACCTGATTGCAAATTTGGGTGTAGTGGCCCAAGCCACCGGCATAAGGCATGAAAACTTGCGGCTTGCCCGGCACGTTGGCGCCCAAGTACCAAGAGTGTTTGACCTGCGCGAGCAAGGTGGCATTGGCTGCCCGGTTGACCTCGGCACACCACTCGTCGGTGGCTTGTTCGGTGGCCTCGATGCGCTCGATGCCCTGCTCGGACAGGGTCTTGATGCAATCGGTGATCCAATTGACATGCTGCTCGATGGCAGGGGGCAAGTTGCACAACACCGAAGGGCTGCCAGGCCCGGTGATGGTGAACATATTGGGGAAACCCGGCACTTGCAGCCCCAGGTAATTGCGCGGGCCTGCATGCCAATGGTCTTTGAGCTTCAAGCCGTCGCGCCCCTGAATGTCCATTTTGAGCAAGGACCCGGTCATGGCATCAAAACCGGTGGCAAACACAATGATGTCCAAAGGATGCTCGACCCCTTGGACTTGAATGCCTTGGGCCGTGATGCGCTCGATGGGCGTGGCACGCAGGTTCACCAAGCTGACGTTGTCTCGGTTGTAGGTTTCAAAGTAATGTGAATCGATGGGCGGGCGCTTGGCTGCAAACGGATGGTCGATGTCACTCAAAATCTGTGCCTTGACGGGGTCTTTGACCACTTGGCGGATTTTTTTGCGCAAGAAATCGGCCACCAAATCGTTGGCCTGCTGGTCCAGCAAGGTGTCTTTGAAGGCGGCCCTGAATTCAAGCCCGCCCTTGAGCCAAGCGGCCTCCAACAGGGCTTCGCGCTCGGCAGGATGGGTGGCCGTGACGGACCGATCGACCATGCGAAATGGATGCCCATTGGTGTTGGTGCGCATGATGTGGCTGATGCCATCGGCATGCTGCTTGGCATAGCGTTTGAACTCTGGGCTCAAGGGGGCATTTCGCGCCGGAATGCTGTAATTGGCCGTGCGTTGAAACACCGTCAGGTGCTGGGCAGTCTCGGCGATCACCGGAATGGCCTGGATGCCCGTTGAGCCCGTGCCAATGACCCCCACTCGCTTGCCTTTGAAATCCACGCCCTCGTGGGGCCACTGCCCGGTGTGGTACCACTGGCCCTTGAAGTCTGACAGGCCAGGAATTTGCGGGATGTTGGCCACCGACAGACAACCTACCGCTGTGATCAGGTACTTGGCCACAAAATGTTGGCCTTGTTCGGTGCGAACATGCCAGCGGTTGCCAGCAGCGTCATAGCTGGCCTGGCTCATGCGGGTGTTGAGCAAAATGTCAGGCCGCAACTCAAAGCGATCGGCCACGTGGTTGAGGTAACGCAAAATCTCGGGTTGCTGCGGATAGCGCTCGGACCACTCCCACTCGTTGACCAGTTCTTGAGAGAAATAGAACATGTACGAATGGCTCTCAGAGTCACAGCGAGCGCCCGGATAGCGGTTCCAGTACCAGGTGCCTCCCACCCCTGCCCCAGCTTCCAAGACCTTGGCTTTCAGGCCCAGTTTGTCGCGCAAGCACAGCAACTGGTACATGCCCGAAAAACCAGCACCAATGATGATGGCGTCCAGGGCCACTGGGTTGTCGTTGTGGGTTGAATCAGAGGTCACGGTGTTCATGCAAAAATCGTAACAGAAGGCACTGACCGATGCAGTGAATCAGGCGACAGGACCCGGCCCATGGCCTTGCCCCTTGGCCTGAAATCACCATCAGCCAGGTGGGTGGATGCGCCCTTGGACTGAGGCGGTCAAGACATGGCGGCGAATTTTGCCGGTCGGGGTGAAAGGCAATTCTTCAAAGTATTCGATGGTTTCTGGCAACTTATAGTCGGCCACTTGACCCTTGAGCAAGTCGATCGCGTCAGGCAAGGTGAATTGGGCCCCAGGTTTGAGCACCACGCACAGGCAATTGCGCTCACCCAACCTGGGGTCTTGTATGCCGACAATGGCCACATGAAAAATGGCCGGGTGGGTGTAGAGAATTTCTTCGATCTCACGGGGGAAAAACTTCTTGCCCCCACGGTTGATCATTTCTTTGCGCCGCCCCACGATCATCACATTGCCCACATCGTCAACGAAACGCCCCAGATCCCCGGTGCGAAACCAATCGTCGGCGGTGAACAGCTCTTGATTGGCCGTGGGGTTATTGAAATAGCCCAAATGCACCGATGGGCCGTAGGCCGCGATTTCACCCTCTGCCCCATAGGGCACATCGCGACCGTCCTCGTCAATGATGCGCAACTTCATCTGATCGACGATGCGCCCGATGGTGCCATTGACCTGTTCTGGGTCGTCCTCAAAGCGGGTGAAGGTGTGAAACCCCGTCTCTAACATGCCGTAGAGTTCCAGCAAATGGCCTTTCATGTGTTGTTGGTAGGCACGGATGGTTTCGATCGCGGCCGAAGCGCCACCGGTGACGACAACACGCAGTGAGTTGCAATCGTATTTTTGAAAATTGGGCACATTCAAAAT